>DAOVJK010000124.1 GCA_030673265.1 Pseudomonadota bacterium
CCGTTATTCTTAAGAAGGGCCGCCGTCACGCCAAGGACCTCGCCAGCACCGCAGGAGGGACTACCGCATTTCATAAATGCTCCGTGAACCTGCTGCTCCAAGGCTATCTTAAGAACCTGCCGAGCGCCACTTATAAACTGTTCGGAAACGTCCTCGCCGCTTCTAGTTATGACCCTGGCCTTACCGACCAACACCTCTGCCCCCTGACCGCCAACAAGATCGGCCGGAGTTCGCGGAGTCGACAAACCACCAAGTTGTTCGGGACAAACCGGGATCCAGATTGCCCCTTTAAGTTCATTTTTACAGGTCGTGGAAGTTTTTGTCAGACCGTCGTAACGGGTGTTGAAACCAAGAAGGCAGGCGCTGACCAGATAGACCGGGCGATTGTCATTGCGACTATTTACAGCTACCATAATTCCGTCCCATGATTGCGGGAAATAGCTCGTTATGCTATGAGAATAACGGTGCAACAAGCTAACTCGTAATGATTAACCTTTTACCCTTCCACCTCAAAAGCCGGACAAAAAATGCCCGCCAGAAAGATTGACCTTAAGACAAGAAAACTACTCAGGGCCGGCTGGCTGGTCGCTCTGCTGCTCTTAGCCATGGGCCTCTTTTCACCATGGGGCGCCATCAGATATTACCAGCTATCAAACGAGTTGGCACAGCTTGAAACAACCAATCTGGATCTGCGGGAGAACAATCGGAAATTAGGAGAAGAAGTCGACCGTTTAACCAAGGATCCCGCCTATATCGAAAAGATTGTCCGAGAGCAACATGGCCTGCTGAAAACTAATGAATTTGTTTACGTATTCCCAAACAAGAAGAAGGCAAAAATTAACTGAATCAGGATTTTTTCATTTCTAAAGATGAAATTATCCAGTTAACCGCCTCAACAAGATCCTCGGCTACATGGGTGGGCTGGATCTCCTGAGATGGACCAATATAGTCGCGGTCCCCACGTCCATACCCACTCAGCACTAAAATCCCAGTCGCCCCGCAGACATCAGCAGCCTTCAGATCCGACCAGCGGTCACCGACGACATAAGAGGCGCCCAGGTCAATATTATGCTCGAGAGCCGCTCTGATAAACAGCCCCGGCTTGGGCTTGCGGCAGTCGCAATCCAGACGATACTGTTCCTCCTTGGCCTCAGGATGATGAGGACAGATATAGATCCCGTCTACCCTGGCTCCCTCGGCAGCCAGCATTTCAGTCATTTTCCGGTGCACTTCATCGAGCAATGAAGGTGGGAAATAGCCCCGGGCCAGGCCGGACTGGTTAGTCACGACAAATACCGGAATATCACACTCATTCAGCAAACGGATGGCCGCCGCGATCCCAGGCAGCAGGACAAAACGGCTGAGATGGTTAATATAACCCATCTGTTCGTTGATTGTTCCATCCCTATCAAGAAACACCGCCGGTCTTTTCACGATCTTGCTCATGCCTTTATCTCCGCCTTACCAACAAGCAGACCTCTAACAGCCCCTGCCACTTCCTCAACTTCAATATTATTCATGCACCGAAAGTCAGATTTACAGTGGGTCTTGAAACAGGGCTGACAGCCGAGTTTCTTTTGGATGATAACAGTACGATCGGAAAAAGGTCCGGTGGCAACCGGGTCGGTGGAACCGAATATCGCCACCAACGGCGTCCGCTGCGCAGCAGCCACATGCATCAACCCGGAATCATTGGTAACGAAACATTCGCAAACTCCGATCAGGGCCATGGCTTCGGCCAGCGTGGTATTACCGGCCAGATCAATAACATTTTCCGGAGCAAAGCTCTGGATAGCGGCCGCTGTCGTTGAATCGGCTGCGGTCCCGAACACCGGAATCACCGCGTTCAGTTCAGCTGCCAATATTGCGGCAAGCTTGCCATAGCGCTCCACCGGCCAGCACTTGGCTGGTCCGTAAGCGGCGCCCGGATTAAAGCCAATGATCGGTCGTCCCGTAAAATTCGCAACATATTGCCGGGCCCAGATATCAACCTCAGGAGCCAATTGCAAAAACAGTTGATCAGACCCGGAAGACAGGCCAAGCCCACGGCAAAGACCTTGATAATAGTGAACCTGATGCAGTTGCCGCACTTCCGGACTGATCTTTACGGGATTGGTAAGCAATAACCGTCGGCCATCTCTTATATAACCGGCCCGCACCGGGATACCGGCCACAGCCGCGATCAAGGCGGCGGCAAAGGCATTCTGCAAGAGAATCGCGGCATCGAACTCAGCAGCGGCCAACTCACGACCCAAACGCCAAAGTCCAATGCCCCCCCGATGTTCGCTTTTCTTATTGTAGAGTATCACCTCGTCAACATGGGGGCAGTTTTGAAATATATCCGCCACCCAGGGATAGGCAAGAATAGCAATATGGGCATCGGGGAAATTTTGACGAATAGTCCGGACCGCCGGAGTCGTCATGATGGCATCTCCGATCCAGTTGGTTGAACGAATCAGAATTTTTTTTGGGTTAACGTCAAGCAGAGACATACAGTTAGAATCCCTTCATTCAAGTGAAATAATGGCAACAACGCCAGCGAAAAGGGGCATTCTATTGATTTGTCCTGTCCAGTCAAGTTTTTTATCTCCCCCTAGCCATGTTCCTTGCAAAACATCTAACATAGTGTTAAAAGATCTTGTTTTTTAAGTTATTAAGAGCGACCTTTAATAAGGTCGTAAAACGCACATCCCGCTATTTCCCATCTGGTGCCTGTAAAAACAGGTCGGGGCAAAGGGATGGAGGATTAACCAGAAAAGGAGAGTATAATGTCACACGTTGAAATGAAGGAAATGTTGGAAGCCGGCATGCATTTCGGTCACCAGACCCAACGCTGGAATCCCAAGATGAAGCCCTATATCTACGGGGCCCGCAGCAAGATTTACATTATTAACCTCGACAAGACCCTACCCCTCTTCAACGAGGCCTGCGAGTACATGGTCAAATCCGTTGCCAAGGGCGGCACTGTTATGTTCGTCGGCACCAAGAGGCAGGCCCAGGAGATCGTCAAAGAAGAGGCCGAACGCTGCGGCATGTATTACGTCACCAACCGTTGGTTGGGCGGCATGCTGACCAATTTCCAAACCATCCGCAAATCCATTGATCGACTGAAAAAAATCAAAGCCATGCAGGAAGATGGTTCCATCGATCAATACAAGAAAAAAGAAAAATTGATGATGGAAAAAGAGGTCATAAAACTCGAGCGCAACCTTGGCGGCATCGAAAAGATGAAAGATCTGCCGAGCGTAATGTTCGTAGTTGACCCCAAGCGTGAAAACATTGCCATTGTCGAAGCAAACCGGCTTGGCATT
This sequence comes from Pseudomonadota bacterium, assembly GCA_030673265.1. Lineage (GTDB taxonomy): Bacteria > Desulfobacterota > Desulfobulbia > Desulfobulbales > JAGXFP01 > JAGXFP01. The sequence goes on from DAOVJK010000124.1 coordinate 3,312, forward strand.
CCAGTAGTTGCCATCGCAGATACCAATTGCGATCCAGACGGGATCGCCTACCCGATCCCCGGTAATGATGACGCCATCAAGGCCATCAAACTAGTTACATCTAGATTAGCCGATGCCGTTCTGGCTGGGAAAGAGCAACAGAACACCAAAAAAGATTCAGGTGATGCCGAAGTTGTCCCCGAGGCGGTTGCCGCCGCTGAGTCAGCAGCTGCAGCTGCCGATACCGGCAAAACAAAAACCAAACCAGCAGCCAAAACCAAGGCTAAACCAGTAGCCGAAGCTAAGGCCGAACCAGTAGCCGAAGCTAAGGCCGAACCAGTAGCCGAAGCTAAGGCCGAACCAGTAGCCGAGGCTAAGGCCGAACCAGTAGCCGAGGCTAAGGCCGAAACCGCTGAAGAAAAAAAGTAAAGTGAAATAAAAACCTGAACCGATCCCGGTCGCTACTTCTGTCGGCAAACCGAACAGACTGGCGGCCGGGACTTTAATATCAAACTGTTAAAAAATTCCAGGAGTACGGTTGTGGATATAACAAGCAAAATGGTGAAAGAACTCCGTGATAAAACCAGTGCGGGGATGATGGATTGCAAAAAAGCCCTGGTCGAAAATGATGGCGACATGGAAAAGTCCGTTGACTTCCTGCGTCAAAAAGGGCTGGCCGTGGCGTTGAAGCGAGCCGACCGGGCCACCAGCGAAGGACTAATTGAAACTTATATCCATGGCGCCGGCAAATTAGGTGTTATGGTTGAAATTGGCTGTGAAACAGACTTCGTCGCCAAGTCAGATATGTTCATGGAATTCGCCAAGGACATCGCCATGCACATAGCGGCCAGCAGCCCGGTCGCCATCAAACGTGAGGAGATCCCCGCCGATCTTGTCGCCCGTGAAACCGAGATTTTCAAAAATCAGGCCATTGAATCAGGCAAGCCGGAAAAAATCCTCGATAAGATTGTCAGCGGCAAAATTGACAAGTACTTCTCCGAGGTATCACTCATGGAGCAGAAATTCGTCAAGAATCCTGATCTCACAATTCAAGACCTCTTAAACGAGATTATCGCTAAAATCGGCGAAAACATCTCCATTAAGAGATTTGCCCGTTTCCAAGTGGGCGCCTGAGCAAATTGCTGATAGCGTACTTTCGAAATCTTCGCCTAGCGAAGCTTAGCCTTGCCGATCTTGCTGTGCCCTTTAGGTCCTTCAAGAGTTCATCGAAATATTAATTGGTAACAAATTGACCGCCCACGCATACAAAAGAGTTCTTCTGAAAATCAGCGGCGAAGCTCTGATGGGTAAAGCCGCTTACGGAATCCACCCGGAAATGCTGGCCTATGTGGCCGACGAGATCAAGGATTTGCTCAGTCTCGGGGTCCAGATTGGCCTGGTAATCGGCGCTGGCAATATTTTCCGTGGCGTGGCCGGAGCATCTGCTGGTATGAACAGGGCTGCCGCCGACAATATGGGCATGCTGGCCACGGTCATCAACTGCCTGGCCATGAAGGACGCTCTTGAGAAGATCGATATCTCGTGCCGGGTACTGTCAGCCATCCCCATGCTGACCGTCTGTGAACCATACGCGCAACTTACCGCCGTCAGCCATCTTGAAAAAGGCCGGGCAGTGATTTTCGCGGCCGGCACCGGCAATCCGTATTTCACCACGGATACCGCCGCCGTACTGCGGGGCCTTGAGATCGAAGCAGATGTAATCTGCAAGGCGACCCGGGTTGACGGCGTCTATGACAAAGACCCTCTGGTTCATAAAGATGCGGTCAAGTTTGATGAACTGACTTACACCGAAGTTCTCAAACGGAGACTGCGGGTTATGGATTCAGCCGCTATTTCTCTAGCCAGGGATAATAACAAAACCATTCTGGTCTTCGATATGAATAAACCAGGCAATATCAGTAAGGCGATCTGCGGAGAGAATAACGGGACAATCATCAGGGGAGAAGAAAATGAGTGAAACAATCACTTCAATGACCGAAAAGATGGAGAGCAGCACCGACGCCTACAAACGGGAGTTATCTCGAGTGCGAACCGGCCGGGCATCTATTTCCCTGCTTGATGGTCTCAAGGTTGATGCATATGGCTCGCCGATGCCGATCAATCAAGTAGCCACTCTCACCATCCCTGAAAGTCGATTGATTCAGATTCAGGCCTGGGACACCCAACTGCTTGGCGCCATCGAAAAGGCAATACAGAAATCTGATCTCGGTCTCAACCCCGTTAATGATGGTAAACTTCTCCGCATCTCCATCCCGCAGCTGACCGAAGAGCGTCGCAAAGAGCTGGTCAAAAAGGTCAAAAAAATCACTGAGGACTATCGGGTTGCTATCCGTAATTCCAGACGGGATGCCATTGACACTTTTAAAAAGCAAAAAAACGACAAAGAGATCTCGGAGGACGAGTTGTTTCGTCTTCAGGATGAAGCCCAGAAAGAAACCGACAAGTTCATCAAATCACTCGATGAACTGATGGCCGCTAAAGAGAAAGAGGTTATGGAAGTCTGATTCAGGCCTTCTCTGCGCCGCTTGTAGATTATCATTACTCAACCAACGGTTCAACATCCGTCCCACAGACCAGCCAATGACAGACACAACAGAACTGGACCTCGGTAACATCCCAACCAATGTGGCGATCATCATGGATGGCAACGGCAGATGGGCTCAGAACCGCGGCCTGCCACGACCGGTCGGTCATAAGCACGGGGTAGAATCTGTGCAGGATATTGTCCGCGCCGCCGCCAAGCTAGGCGTTAAAATCCTTACCCTGTATGCCTTTTCAACCGAGAACTGGAACCGCCCCCCCCTGGAAGTTCAGGCTCTGATGGGACTCCTCAAGACCTTTCTCCAAAACGAACTTAAAACCATAACTGACAATAATGTCTGCCTGAAATGTCTGGGCCAGAAGGAACGATTACCGAACGAGGTTCGCCAGGTTCTGGACAACGCTATTGCTCAAACAGCCGATAACAACGGCCTTATTCTTAATCTGGCCCTCAGTTACGGCGGCAGAAACGAGATCGTCCGGGCTGTTCAACAAATTGCCGCTGAGTGTCGGCAGGGACTGATCAAGCCGGAAGAGATTGACGATGCTTTGGTGTCAGCCCATCTGGACACAGCCGGTCAACCTGACCCCGACTTACTAATCAGAACCGGCGGAGAATCACGACTAAGTAATTTTCTGCTCTGGCAGTTATCATACGCAGAGATATATATCACCGATACCCTATGGCCGGATTTCCGTAAGAATGACTTCATCTCGGCCCTGATCGATTTCCAAAATCGGCAGAGGCGTTTTGGCAAAACCTCAAAGCAGGTAACCGAATCTTGAATCTAACGAGAATAGCAACCGGACTCGTTATAACCAGCTGCTGGTTGGCCCTTTTGTTCTACGGTCCTTTCTGGCTCTTCTGGCTTACCTTCCTGGCCCTTGGCGCCCTGGCCCTTAATGAATATCTTACCATGACCATGAGCGGTTGCAGCCACAGGGACAAAATAACCGGTACCATCTTAGGCCTGCTCCCCCTGCTGGCCGCATATGCAGAAACGTCTGAAGCTGTCGCGGCGGGTCTCTTTCTGGCTCTTTTCTTATTAATCATTTACAGCCTGAGCCGCTATGCCACCTTGAATAGCGAAACCTCGGAGTTTAACGCCTTCGCTTTGATGTTACGGATCGGTTTCGGCATCTTCTACGTGGGCTTCAGCTTCGCCCATTTCCCTCTCCTGCTCACGCTCGACGAAGGCCAACATTTGTTGATCCTGCTGACGGTCATTACTGTCTTTTCCGATTCCTTCGCGTACTATACCGGTAAGATGCTAGGTCGACATAAATTGGCGCCAGACATCAGCCCCGGCAAAACCATCGAAGGCCTGCTCGGCGGTCTGTTCGGCAGCATTCTCGGGGCAATCATTGTCTGCCTCTGGTTCTTTCCCGATTATTCCCTGGCCAAGATCTCAATCCTTACCGTTTTTCTCAGTATGATCGGGGTGCTAGGCGACCTTACCGAATCAATGATCAAGCGCACCATGGGCGTGAAGGATTCCGGCAACATCCTGCCCGGCCACGGCGGCATACTTGACCGCCTTGATTCTTTGATGATCGCGGCTCCGGTTCTTTTTTATATGCTTCATTTCGGCATAATCAACTTCTGATCTCCGACTGACGGGTAGCAATAAATGGCTAAAAACATTTCTCTGCTTGGCTCAACCGGCTCTATTGGCCGTAACGTCCTGGAGGTTGTACGGCAACATCCCGGCCGCTTTAACGTTGTCGGACTAGCCGCTGGCAGTAATATCAAGCTCCTCAAAAGACAGATAGAGGAGTTCGCGCCGGAGCTGGTTTCTGTTGGCGAGCCGGATCTAGCCGGAGAGCTGATCCAGAGCCTGCCCCCTGCCTGGAATGACCGGGTACTATCCGGAACGAAAGGCAACGAACGGGTTGCCACTATCCCCTCGGCCAGGATGGTCGTTTCCGCAATCGTCGGGGCCGCAGGTTTAACCCCAACGCTGGCCGCCATCAGGGCCGGTAAGGACATCGGTCTTGCCAACAAGGAAACCCTGGTAATGGCTGGCGATCTGGTCATGGAGGAAGTCAGGCGCCACAAAATCAACCTCCGCCCCATCGACAGTGAACACAGCGCCATAGACCAAGGCCTTGACGCCGGCCGCCGCGAGGACGTCTCCCGGCTGATCCTGACCGCCTCGGGCGGCCCTTTTTTCAGGTGCAGCAAAGAAGAGATCAACAACGTTACTCCAGAACAGGCCCTTAACCATCCAAACTGGGACATGGGCGCCAAGATATCCATCGACTCTGCCACCCTTATCAACAAGGGGTTGGAGGTTATCGAAGCTCGATATCTCTTTGACATCGAGGTGAACAAGATCGAAGTGCTGATCCACCCCCAGTCTATAGTCCACTCCATGGTCGAATACCGGGACGGCTCGTTTATAGCCCATCTCGGTATTCCGGACATGAAGATACCCATCGCCTATGCCCTTACC
>DAOVJK010000069.1 GCA_030673265.1 Pseudomonadota bacterium
GCCCGGAGTTCAAGGATGGAAATGGACGGGGTGTCGTCGATATAAATGGGGCTTTCGGAAAGCATCCCGTGGGCCCGGGCCAGATGGGGCCAGTCATTATCACGGACTTGCCCGGTCCGGAGTCGTTGGGAATTGACCCGGCTGATTGAGCAGAGCATCCTCATGCCAAGTTGTTCCTTTGACATCTCCAGACTGAAAACGCCGACCGGCACCTTGCCGAGCATTGCGGCATTCTGGACGATGTTCATGGCTATGGCGGTCTTGCCCATACTGGGCCGTCCGGCTATGATAATCAGGTCGGATGGTTGGAGGCCGGCGGTCATCTTGTCAAAATCACTGTATCCCGAAGGAACTCCGGTAATCAGCTCTTTCCGTTCCGAGAGTTTTTCCACCATTTTAAAACTGTCGTTAATAACCGAGCTGATCGGATAATAAGACTGGTTGCTCTTGGCGCTGGATATCTCGAAGATGTTCTGCTCGGTTTCATCGAGAAGGGCATCAACGTCGTCCTGCTGCTCATAGCAGCGGCTGGCAATTTCTGTGGAGGTGGAGATCAGTTTGCGAAGGATTGCTTTTTCCCTGACGATTTTGCCATAGTAGCCGATGTTGGCAGCCACCGGCACGATATCGGTTAGAGTAGCCAGGTAAGCCGGGCCGCCGATTTTGTCCAGATTATTGCCGTCCTTGAGAACGTTGGTAACGGTGACCAGGTCCTGGGGCTCAGCTCTATCGAAGAGACTAATCATGGCCGCAAAGATCAGGTTGTGTTCGGTGCGGTAAAAGTCATCGGGGGACAGTAATTCAACTGCCTTCAGGATCGCGCCTTGATGAAGGAGAATGGAACCGAGCACACACTGCTCCGCTTCGATGTTCTGGGGAGGCAGGCGGTGGCTGATTGATGGTTGATTTCTGGCCGATTCCATTGGCAGCTTATAGTCGTGGAAATAGAATGAATAGGAGATGCTGGATGATTCGATAACTTATATAAAATAAGGCCGTGCGTCTACACAATTTTCAGCGCAAAATGATCTAATAACGACATACCCCGGCAACCGCGATATTTGGCGGGGCCGGGGCTGTGATGAAAATTATGCAAAAATGGTATTCCGTTGGGAATTTACTCTTTCTCTTCTTCGGCCAGAGGCGCTACCTGGACCTTTACTTCAGCAGTTACCTGGTAACCGATTTTAATCTTGACCATGAATTCGCCCAAGGTTTTGATGGGCTCATCGAGAACGATTTTCTTGCGGTCAATCTCGATACCCAGAGAGGCAAGTTTCTCGGCGATATCGCTGGAAGTAACGGAGCCAAAAAGTTTGTCGTCTTCACCGGCTCTCTGCTCGATTATGATGGTAACGCCACTGATCTTTTTGGCGATACCTTCGGCTTCTGATTTAACCGTGGCTTTGCGGGCCTCAATAGCGGCCCTTTCTTTTTCGAGGATGGCCAGACTGCTGGGGTTGGCCAAAACCGCAACGCCCTGGGGAAGCAGGTAGTTACGACCAAAACCGGCCTTAACGTTTACTACGTCGCCTTCTTCGCCAAGATTGTCGATTGTTTTCTTAAGAATTAATTCCATCTTTTATTCCTCCTCACTGATAAAATAACAGGGTGAGTTATTAATTATAAATTAATGTTATTGGTATCTGTCCCGCGTTTTCTGAAATCGACCCAGACATCCGCCAGCCCCAAAACGGCAAGGAAAATAAAACCATAAACCTGGAAAAAGACCAAGCTGACGATCAATATCCAAAAAGGCGCCTTCCATCTGGCCAGTAGGTTGTTTACAACCGACAAACCTTGGAAAAAATACAAGGTTCCGACCAGAAAAATCAGGTTAAGACCGATGTCATTTAAAATGGTGCCGGGTAGCATTACAAAAATACCGGCAACTATTATTACCGCGACCAACTGTTCAGGTAGTCGCCATTCACCAAAAGGCGGCCAAGCGGACAGGGCCTCGTTTTTTCTATTCAAGAGCCACTGGCCGATGACCATAGTTAAAAAAACCACATTTATCATGGTGACCAGTAGTAGGCCCGGCATTATATGCGGGATCATATCGCGAAGCTTATTGAACGCGGCTTCAAAAGCCAGAGCATGCTCGTTGGGTAGCTCTGAACTGTTCAGAATCGTTTCGCCCGCCACTAAAAGACCTTGGTCAAGACTGGTCAGGATATCCTGATAAAGGCTGGAGTGGTTGGCCATACTATACAGTAGCGACCATGTTCCCCAGCCGAGTAAAAGAGCGACAAAGGCTCTGAAGCCTGCCTGGACCGGTTCGGCCTTTGTCGCCATGCTTTTGGCCAGCACATAGCCGACCGGCAGCATGGTTGCCAAGAAAAAAAAGGCCGTAGCGGCGCCAAGCAAGGTTGCCGTTAAACCGGTGAGCAGCAGGGCACCGGTTAGAGTGTTAACGCCCCGGCCTGATCCGGATTCCACCAGAAAATAGAACACCGGCAGTGGCGCAAAAAACTGCAGCCAGACAAACTCGACGCTGACTATTGGAAGAATCCAGACTGCAAATGCTATTGTTATACCCGTCGGATTTAAATCATGACGTGAGATGAATCCGTCTTGTAGCTTAGCCATGCAGTTTCCGGTTTCGCTCCCTCAACTAGAAGTTGGTGTCGCCACTGTAAGGCAATAAGGCGATTTGCCGGGCTCTTTTGATTGCCTCAGCCATCTGACGCTGGTGCTTGGCGCAGTTGCCGTAAATTCTTCGCGGAATGATTTTGCCACGTTCGGTTACAAAGTTTTTTAAAGTTCTGGTCTCTTTGTAATCAATTACCAGGCTGTCATCGGAGCAGAAGCGACATACCTTTTTACGGGTAAAAGTTCTTTTTTTCCGAGCGGGTTTTCGATCACCCTTTGCATTTCTGTTAAAAGCCATATCTTTCTCCGGTCATAATGATGGATTTTTTAATAGTTGATACTTTTTCGAAGGTTGTTGGCGGCAGCTTATTCCTCGGTTTTTTCCTCTGACTCAGCTGCTTTCTCTTTTTCTTCAACCTTCTCTTCAACCTTCTCTTCAACCTTCTCTGCAACTTTCTCTGCGGTAGCTACAGATTCGCTTTCGGCTTCTTTGGCGGCCTCATCTTCAGGCAGGGCAGTAAAGACGTCTTGTAATTTGACGGTAAGGTATTTCATGACTTTGTCATCGATTCGGAATACGCGTTCCATCTCATCGACAGCTGCTGGTTGCCCGGCATACTGAATGTAAACATAGTATCCCTGGGTTTCTTTCATGATGGGGTAGGCGGTTTTTCTTAGGCCCCACATGTCAATTTTGACAATAGAACCTTCAAATTCTTCAATGGTTCCAGTCGCTCTGTCGATAATTGCCTGATTTTCTGCTTCACCCAGAGAGGGCTTAAGGATCACAATGGTTTCGTATCTTCGCATTGAAATCTCCTTGTGGACTTAAAGATTATGGCCCTCCCCAGTTCGATATGTCTGTGGAAGAGCAAGGAGTGTTTCCTGCCGCCCCTGTGGGGCAGGAAAAGTAATTTGGTTTGATAACACAGGAGGTTGGTGGTGTCAAACAATTTTGTGGAAAGGGCTCTCCTGTCAAGTGAGACAGATACTGGTGCAATTGATAACTCGGGTTCGATATCAAAGGTTTTGCGTTCAATTAAACGGACTATCTGCCAGTAATGCCCCCCGACTTCTCTGGGTGAATATTTCTGGAGGAGTGCCTTGGGGTTGTAAGTCTGTGTGCGTATATGTCAGAAAAAGAGGTTACTCTGACTTTTTAGCTTCCTCCCATAGCTTCTGCATGGCACAGATATCGATTTCTTCGATGGGGATGCCATTTTCTTCTGATAGTTTTGTCATTTTGGTAAAGCGTCTAATAAACTTTTCAGTAGAACACTGCAGGGTTGTTTCCGCTTCGAATCCTGCCTTGCGGGAAATGTTGACCATAGTGAAGAGCATGTCGCCTATTTCTTCTTCGATATCTTGTTGGTTGCCGGAGAAGAGAGCTTCTTTTAATTCGTCGATCTCTTCGTAGAGTTTTTCAAATACTCCATTAATATCAGGCCATTCGAACCCGCTAGCTACTGCACGCCCTGAAACTCTTTGGGCTCTGAACAATGCCGGCAGGGACTTTGGGTAGGCGAAGATACATTTCTTCTCTCGCTTTTGATCTTTATTCTCCTGGGCCTTGATCTTGTTCCAGTTTCTTCGCAACTCTTTTTCAGAAATGATTTTTGTGTCGCTGAAGACATGGGGGTGGCGCCGGATCATCTTGGCACTGATAGTCTCTAGAACCTCGGCTATGGTGAAAACACCTTGCTCTTCGAAGAGGTTGCTGAGGAAGATGATTTGAAATAGCAGGTCGCCGAGTTCTTCTTTAATATGGTTTTGGTCCTCAAGGTCAAGTGCTTCGAAGAGTTCGTGCATCTCTTCCAGCAGGTATGGGCGGAATGATTCAACGGTTTGTTTTTGGTCCCATGGGCAACCGCCTGGTTGCCGTAATTTGGTGATTATTTCAACTAAATGGTTGAAATTATTGGCGTTTTCTTGCATTGAGTACCTTTTTTTGCTGCGTGTCTAGAGAGGAATAGCCATGTTGGACCGTTTTTCTTAACAATTGGATAAATTATTTAAAGAAAAAAATTGCTATTATCATTTTAAAAAAGATAGAATTTTTTTATAAAAAGTGTCATTTTTATTTAATACGCTGAGGTAAATTTAATATTATAATTTTGTTTTAAGGCTTTCGGTAATAATTATTGATAACTAACACAATCGGTATTATAGTAATACTCGATAATGTGGAAAAAAATTTAATCAAACATAGCCAAATCCAGAAGTGAGGCTGTGATGTAACAAGGGGGTTGTGAAAATGTCAAAGAAAATACTTCTTGAGAAGCACAAAGATGTTGCCAGAATTGATCAGGAGTCGAAGAGAACTCATGGTTGGTATGTGAGGGTGAGGTTTTTAGGTACGACTCACTCTAAGTTTTTTTCAGATAAAAAAAATGGTGGCCGTTATTCCAGCCTGTTGGCTGCTTTGGCTTGGCGTGACAAGAAAGAAAAGAAGCTGGGTAAACAGCGGACTGATCGCCATATTGTTACCGTAAGTAACACCACGAGCGGCGTTGTTGGGGTCAGGTTGAATGATAAACTGGGCCGATACGAGGTAAGTTGGGTCAATAGAGATGGAAAGCAAGGTAAAACTTCTGTTTCTATTGCTAAGCATGGCAAAAAAAAGGCTTTTGAGAGAGCCTGTGAAATAAGAAAGAATAAAGAAGCGATCCGTCTTGCTGCCTGATTTGATCTATAACTTATCAGCTTTTCATGCTGTCAATTCTTTAGATTGACATTTGATCTTCATTACCTGTGTTAACGGGTGGAATCACCTGTTAAGTACATCTCTAAGACAAGGCGGGCGTATAGATTATACGCCCGCCTTGTTGCTTTTCCGGGACGGCGACTACTTCACCTTTGAAAGAATCTGGCCTTTTTCATAATCGCTGCATAATCCGAGATGTTCTCGGTGCGGTAATTTACTTTTTTCTTGAAGAAGTAGCCTTTTTTTCTACTTGACGACGGGCGTTATTATCACTAGAATCCCGACGTTTAAAGATCATGAGAGAGTTGCAACCCGCTAGTTTTTTTCCGTCCATTAAAATGCTGTTTCAAATATAAATCTTTTGGAGGATCATTGTTATGAGTGTATATGTAGTCGGCCATTCCAACCCCGATACTGATTCCGTCTGTGGCGCCATTGCCTATGCCCATTATCTCAAAGCCACCGGCACCGATGCGGTTGCCTGTGCGCAGATTGCCGCCGCCAACCTCAATCCCGAATCCAAACTGGTTCTGGATCGTTTTGGCCTCGTCGTTCCCCAGGAGCTGACCGATGTTGAAGGCAAGGATGTTGCATTGGTTGATTTCAGCGATATCGGCCAGGCCCCGGCCAACATCACCAAGGCCAACGTAGTGGCCATTGTTGATCATCACAAGATCGGCGACCTCACCACCAATGGCCCGATCTTCTTTTATGCCAAGCCTGTGGGCTGCACCTGCACCGTGCTTTTTGAGATGTACAAGAACAACAATGTTGACCTGCCCAAGGATATCGCTGGAGGCATGGTAGCGGCTATCCTTTCCGATACCGTTAACTTCAAATCCCCGACCTGCACCGACGAAGACAAGGCCGCAGTCAAGGAGCTTCTGGTAATTGCCGGCGTGGCCAGTCAGGACGACCTGTTCATGGATATGCTCATGGCCAAATCCTCAGTGGCCGGAGTGCCGATCAAGGATTTGATTTTCCGTGACTACAAGGATTTCGACATGAACGGCAAGAAAGTCGGCATCGGCCAGATTGAACTCGCCAGTCTCGATCAAGTCGCCGATATCCGTGCCGACCTGATTAAGGGTGTTGAGTCCGTGAAGGCCGACGGGCGGCATTCTGTGCTCTTCATGCTCACTGATGTTGTCAAGGAAGGTACCGATCTGTTGGTTGTTTCCGACGATCCGGCCATCATTGAGCAGGCCTTCGGCGGCAAAATCGCCGACAACGTCATGTGGGTTGATGGCATGATGAGCCGCAAGAAGCAGGCCGTACCACCGCTGCAGAAAGCATTTGGCTGTTGATTGATAGCCTGCCAGAATTAATTGAAAAAGCCCCGGCTCTGCCGGGGCTTTTTTTTGTGCCGGAATCCTTAAAATTATCTCTGGATAAACTCTAAAGTATACAATTCAGTTTTTTGAGATCCCTGACGAAGTTAAAAGATTCATCGTGGTCGGGAATGTGGCAATTCAAGCAGGTTTTTGCTGTTACCGGTGTTGTTTTGTGGGAGATGGGGTTTGCGCTATGGGAAGCACCTGGGCCATGGCAGTTTTCGCAACCAACCATTTGCAGGTCTGACGGCATGCCAATGGCGGTGGCCGGATCTCTTTTGTCGAATCTTGTCACATGGCAGGGCAGACAGTCTGAATTGAACTGTTGGTTCTTTTTGATCAGGGTCTGGAAGGATGAGGCATGTCTGCTCTTCTGCCAATTATTTGCTTGATCGCTATGGCATTTCCGGCATGTCTGCCAACCGGTGAATCCTTTGTTGGTCAATGTGCTGTTTTGAGCAGTTATGGTTGGTTTGCTATTTAATCTGTTGATCAGACGTTTTGTTTCCTTGACAACTTCCAGGACTGCTGCGTGGTCAGGCATAGATTTGCCCATGGCTATGAATCTGTTTTTGTATGATGATTTAAGGGCAGCATTTTTGGCAGATGGCTCTCTTGCCAGTTCCATCTTCTCGATGGTATTTTCGATGGTTATTAAGCGGCTTTGCACTTTTTGGTAGTTATTGCGCCCAGGCCGGTCTTTCAGTAGGGCCAGCTGGCGGTTTAAGCGATCACGCTCTCTTCTCTTGGTGGTTAGAAGTTCATGGTTGGCGGCTTGCCATGTGCTTCCCGGGTACCATTTGATGTCCATCATGCCGATATATTTGCCTTTTTTCCCGGTACCGACCATGGTGGTGGTTTCTGTCAGATTTATGGGGAGTTGGCCGACATCACTATCTTTTGCGTGGATAATGAGGTTGATGCCCGGGTAGACTTCGGCTATCTTTCGGCACTCTCCGGCAGAGAGACTGGTCAATAGTATGATGAAGTCGTGATCTCTGGTCAGTTCGTTAATAATTGCGGGCAGAGCATCCCGCCAAGGTTTGATCTCAGTGTCTTTATCTAACAGTTTCGAGTTAGCAGGCAGTTGATTGGTTAGACCGACGACTCCGACCTTGATATCTCCGATGTTGCGGGAGATGGTAGGTTTGAATAGGGAGTGGCCGTTGCTCTTGTTAATTATATTGGCACTCAGCCAGGTAAATTTAGATTTTTCTTTTATTTTAAGGAGAAAATCTAGTCCAGCGGCCAGATCCCGGCGGCTCACCCCCACCGCATCATAGCCGATCAGGTTGTAGGCCTTTATAATCCCTTTAGCGGTAATTTCGCTCTGGTTTGCCAGCTTATTCTGGACGGAATTTGATTTGAAAAGTAAAGAACCGCCGTCAAGGATCAGGGATGGTCGGTTGCTGCTTTTTATGAGCTTGGTGAATTGATAAGCTTTTTTGGACAGACCGCCCAACTGCTTGCTTTTTCAGCCGCATGGTTCTGTTTCACCATTTACATTGTTTGAGTAGAGAACCATGAACTCATTGGCCCCAGCACCACTCGCAATAACCCGCGGGGCTGGCAGGATAACTAGGAAGGCCAGTATGCTAAGGCATAATATAATACGGTTCATTAATTTTTTCCCTCTGTTTTGTCCGCAGCAACGGCCCGCTGCTTAAGAATCAGATGCCATTTTGTCAGACGTTCACCAATAACCGCCTCGTGGCCCCGATTGGTAGGCTTGTAAAATTTTTTCCCTTTAAGTTCCTGGGGCAGGTGGTTCTGCATGACTATACCTTCCGGTTGATCATGGGCGTATTTATATCCTTTGCCATAATCCAGCTCTTTCATAAGTGTGGTTGGGGCATTGCGGATATGTTTTGGTACCGGCAGGCTACCGGAGTTTTTTATTGTCCGGTATACGTCATTCAAGGCGCTGTAAGTTGCGTTGCTCTTGGGGGCGGTGGCCAGGTAGATAACAGCTTGGGCAATAGCCAGCTCCCCCTCAGGAGAACCAAGGAGATGATAACTGTCGCGGGCACTGAGCGTGAGGGTTAGAGCTTGGGGGTCGGCGTTGCCCACGTCTTCTGAGGCAAAACGGATAAGCCGGCGGGCAATATATAAAGGATCCTCCCCGGCAGCCAACATCCTGCCCAGCCAATAGAGGGCTCCATCCGGGTCACTGTCTCTCATGCTTTTATGGAGGGCTGAAATCAGATTGTAGTGTTCTTCCCCATTAGCATCATAACGAAGACTTCGATGCTGAATTGCCTCTTCGACAGTGGTCAGATTTATGATGTAATGCTCGTTAGTCGGCTCTGTTATGGAAAAAGCTACGTCCAGATTGTTTAGTGCGCGTCTACCATCACCGTCTGCAGCCTTGACCAGATGGGCCAAGGCCTTCGGTTCAATCGTTACTTGGTGTTGTCCCAAGCCATTTTCCCGATCTTGGATGGCCCGGTTGACAATTTCTGCCAGATCTTCATTGCTCAGTGGGTTTAAAACCAGTACTCGGTAGCGTGAAAGAAGAGGGGCGATTACCTGAAAGGAAGGATTCTCGGTAGTTGCGCCGATCAGGGTGAGGAGGCCGCTTTCGACGTGGGGTAAAAAGGCATCTTGCTGGCTTTTGCTGAATCGGTGGATTTCATCTACAAAAAGAAGAGTATTCTGCTGCTTTATTGCTAGAAGTTTCTCTGCCTGCGCGACTATCTCCCTTATTTCTTTAATGCCGGACAGAACTGCAGAAAAAAAGACGAAATTAGCCCCGGTATTTTGGGCCAGAATGTGGGCAAGGGTAGTTTTGCCGACACCAGGCGGTCCCCAAAGCAGCAAGGACGGCATATGGTTTTGTCTGATTAAACGCCAGAGGAGTTTGTCTTCGCCAAGCAGTTGGTCCTGCCCGACAAAATCGGCCACTTGCTTTGGCCTCATTCGTTCTGCAAGGGGGATGTTTTTTTCTGCGGGATATTGCACGGTCCGAATAATTTTGTTTGACCAAACTTAGTATAAAAGGTCCGCCGATCAGGTGGTTTGCAAAAAAGAATAAAGTAAGTTTAAGGCGTAGAAGTGGTGTTGACTAAAAAAAATGTGGAGAACATGGTTGTTTTGTGCCTTTTATAAAGCCTTCTGGGATTTAGGAGCTTCCAGGGGCGGGCTGCTGTCGGCGGTGCCTTTCAGAACTTTCAGGTCAGTGGCTTGTTGGCTGGATTTTATTTCTCCGGTTAATATCCCGCCGGATTCAACAGAAAGGTCAGAAGTTTCAACCCGACCGTTAATGATGCCACTCTTTTTTAGAAAAAGGACTCCAGCTTTGATGTTACCAACTATATGGCCATAGCAGATTATAGATTTGGCTTCAACATCGCCTTCTATTTTGCCGGTAGCACTTAGAATAAGGCTGTCACCTTTAAGATTACCGTCAATTTTACCATCAATCTGGATTTTACTTTTAAAGGCCATATCTCCGGTTAAGGTCATGTCCTGGCCAATAATGCTACTGATTGGGTCATTCTTGGATACCGCTGCAGTTTCTTTCTTTTCGTTAAAAATACTCACAGTATTTTACCCTCAATATTGTTGATCAGACGTTGTTCTGTGCGACCAGTTTGTTTATATTAATGAATTTTGCCGGATCGATTGGTCGGTTCTTGTATCTAACTTCATAGTGGAGATGGGGGCCGGTGCTGCGGCCTGTGTTCCCGAGCAGGGAGATTACATCGCCTCGTTTAACCTCAGTGCCCCAAGGAGCCAAAATCTTGCTGTTATGGGCGTACATTGTCATGAAATCGTTACCGTGGTCTATCTTGACGTACCAGCCGTAGGTGGCATTACGGCCTCGGGCAATTATTTTTCCATCGGCAGTGGCCCTGACTTCGGAGCCCATTGTGCCACTGAAGTCAATACCGTCATGAAAACCATTCCGGCCGTTTATGGGATCGACCCTTTTGCCAAATTTTGAGGTGAGACGTTTTGCGTCTACGGGATATCCTAAGGGGATTGGTTGGATAGTTTGAATGTCCCTGTCAACTTTAAGGATAAGATTCTCAAGGGATTCATCTGATAGTTTTGTAAATGGCCCGCCTTGGTTCTGGCCGGGGTTTTCGTTCGACGAAGGAGAGGAAATGTCGAGAACGCTGAGGATTGAATCTATCACCTGACTGCGTTGATTGAGTTCGCCGTATGCACCGGTAAGTTGAGCTTTGGCTTTATTCTCAAGACTGGTTACATGATATTGTAAATCATCTTTTTCAGTTGAAAGGGTAGAGACATTACTTTCAAGGTTGTTGATTTTACCTTTGAGGTTGTAGTTTTCAATGGAGTAGGTGATACCGGCTATGGTAGAGATGACGAAAATTATACTGATCGCGGTCAGAATCCTCTTCAGTACCGGCTTGGATATGACAAATGTTTTGGCATGACCCTGTTCGCTGGAGACAATAATATGTAACCTTGGATCCATAAAAAAATTACCCGGTAGAATTATTGTAGAGTTAACGCCCTCGCAAAAAAACAGTATTATTAGACCATCTTAATGGCAAAATGTCAAATCCGATGGCGTGCCGATCATTAAAGATCTCTTCTTGTGGAGGTTTGTCTTGCGATTTAATGGAGTAAGTGGACGGATTGACGTTATTTTGATAGGGGTGGGGGCTGTTGGCAGAAAATCGATAAGGCCGTAATGTTGTCATCTCCACCAGCTTTATTTGCAATCGCAATAAGTTTTTTCGATGCTTTTTCCGGGGATTCTGCTTCTGTAATTATTTTATAGATCGTCAGGTTATCAATCATTGACCAAAGCCCATCTGAGCAGAGGAGGACCCTGTCTCCTTCCTGCAGGGAGGTTGTGTTGTATTCAGGTGGTTCCGGAAAAGGGTATCCTATTACTCTGGTTACGATATGCCGATTGTGTAAAATTGCGTCAGATTCCTTTGCCACTGTGTGGTCTGTAGTGATTTGGTTGATTTGGTCTCCCGAAATAACATAGCAACGGGCATCGCCAACGTGACAGGTATGCAGAGTGGAGCCAGTAATGAAAGCCATGACCAACGTACAGCCCATGCCATGTAAAGATGTATCTTCATTTGCCAGC
>DAOVJK010000209.1 GCA_030673265.1 Pseudomonadota bacterium
ACAGAAACGGTCCACCGAATCATGGTGTTGGATGTTTTCGGCCACCGAGCGAATCCGGTCGGCCACGTTTTTAAAATCAACCGGCTGGCGGGCCATTTCAGGTAGGCCAAAGCGGGGGCCATTTTGCATCAAATGATAGGCATGGGCCGTCTTGATCAGGGTCTTACTGGGCACGCAGCCGAAATGGAGACAGTCGCCGCCCAGTTCTTTTTCTTTTTCAATCAACAGGGTTTTGGCGCCAAGTTGGGCCGCACCGGAGGCCACGGTCAGGCCAGCGGCGCCGCCGCCGATAATGCCAATATCGTAATCATGGTTTGCCATATTCTCCTACCCCGGGTTGCCGGCTGATTTAATACGGTACAGCGCTATTAATTTTTTGACCGTTATCGGAAATAAGCCCAGGATGACAAAAGAGGCAATCAGGCCGGGTGAGAGGATACCGCCCAGGGAGTCTATTTTGGCCAGCTCCTTACCGGCATTGACGAAAACCATGGTGCCGGCCAGCATGCCGAGTTGTGACACCCAGAAAAAGGTGGTGACTCGCATCTTGGTCAGACCCATCAGCAGGTTGACCACGAAAAAAGGGAAAACCGGAATCAGCCGAACCGTAAAAAGGTAAAAAGTCCCTTCTTTTTTGATGCCGTCATTGATGGTGGTCAGGTGATTGCCGAATCTGGTCTGGACCCAGTCCCTGAGCAGGAAGCGGGAGACAATACAGGCGAGGCTGGCGCCGATGGTACTGGCAAATGAGACCACCACGGTGCCGATCACAAAACCGAAAAGGGCGCCGCCG
Source organism: Pseudomonadota bacterium (assembly GCA_030673265.1). Taxonomy (GTDB): domain Bacteria; phylum Desulfobacterota; class Desulfobulbia; order Desulfobulbales; family JAGXFP01; genus JAGXFP01. The sequence continues at coordinate 794 of DAOVJK010000209.1, forward strand.
GCCAGGGTCATGACTGCGGCCCCCGGCAGCGACAGGGCGGTTACCCCGATATAGATGGCCATGTAGGCGGTGATGACCGTTAGTTGATGCGCGGTGTACAGTCGGCTGAAATGGGCCTGGGACTCTTTCAGGTAGGCCAGGGTGAGGTACTGACCGAGATCAAAGTATCTGAACAGGGCCACGACGGCCAGACCGGCACAGATCAGGGCAATTTTTTTGAAAGTTTTTTCAGTCATCGGTTATCCAAAGTTATGAGGATTGTGAGACGTGGGCGATTAGCTTAGATGAGCAGCCCTGCTTGCCATGAAAGATTACCTGGGGTGCCCAAAGAAAGTATGCTTATTTATGCAACTTCCCGAATTGTCTTATCCTGTCTGATTGCGCTGGTTATGAATATCTGCTGCCAGCTGTTTATTTCTGACGAGAAGGTAATAAACAGCATCCGAGGGTCTGCCGCTGTTCTCCTAGGGACTTCTGGGTCCTCAAATACCGGAGTCTCACCGGCAAGCGAAGACTTCATGCCCGCTTGTCTGACCTCTGTCTTCTTACCCCAAAGGCGGGGCTGCCGCCAGCAGTTTTTGCTCGTCCCCGTCACGGTCCAGGCCCTTGCGAAATTGCAACAGACGCCCGTCTTTACGGCCGGCCTCGAAATGGCGTAGATCGACCCGGGTGGTGCGTTTGCGGCCGTTTTGCAATTTTGGATAGCGACTGGCGACAAATAAGGCCATGGCCGAGTCGTGGGTAGTGGTCGGTAGCAGGTTGGCTGTTGTGGCCGGCGGCAGGTTGGCTGTTGTGGCCGGCGGCAGGTTGGCTGTTGTGGCTGGCGGCAGGTTGGCTGTCTCTGTCGCCTTTTCTTCTGCCTGTAGATCATTCGCCAGTCCTTCCCGGAAACCGTTCAAAACTCCGAGCCAGTATGAGTTTCTGCCGTTTTTAGGCCTTAGCTTGGCTGTCTGGTGTTGGCGCCATAGGGCAGGTAATCGATCCATGAGGAAATGATAGACATAACCGGCGATTTTGACATTGCTGTTCTTACCCATAATATCTATGCATTTATAAGTCGTCAGGTCATGGGCATCGTACAGCGGGGTAATGACAATTTCGGCATGGAAGTATTCGATAAGCAGGGAGCAGATCGCCCGGTGGTAACACTCAACCCGTTTTCTTCTGAGGTTTATTAACAGGTTGGTATAGGTGTATTCGCTTTTAGATTGGTTAAGTTCTTCGTCAAGATTGTATATGTCCAGCAGTTGCCGGGCTTTTTGCATGGCTAGCAGGGCCTCGTGTTCGTTCGTGGAATCGCTCAGTGCCAGGAGTTTACGGATCTTTTTTAATATTCTTTCCGCCTCGGTGGGGCGGTGGTCTGGTTCGCCTGGCACTGCGCCGGCTATGGTGCTGCTCGCCCGCCGAAATTGGGCCGGAACACCAAGGATCTCGCAGGCCCTTTTAAAGTCGGCGCCATGGCCGGGGGCGCCGTCCAGGACCTCGGCGACCAACTGGTGGCCCATTTCATGCTTAAGCACATTGAGCACCGCATCCCACGTCTGGCTGTAAAGCAGGGTTTGGGAGAGGCTGATAGTGGTGGTTTCAGCGAGCCATTTGCCCCAGTAGCTTGACACGTCAACAACTTCAATAACCGGACGGGTCAGTTTAAGGCCATACCGGCGGCAGATAAGCTTGTGCTCCCTGAGCAACTGCCGGACCCAGATATGGATAAATTCTGCTTTGTTTCTGTCCATTGCGACATCATAGCGTGCTGGTTTTATTTTGCCAGTAATCCTTATGGCCGAGGGGCTACTTTCAAGGGGCAGTTGCAGTTGTATGGTGCATTCACTTTGGTAATTCTGACATTCTCTGCAAAGGAATCTCTGTAAGTAATGAAGGGCGCAATCGCATGGGATAATCTTTTAGGCAGCGGATTTTGGGGGCAGGGGAGTGGCTTCCTGGTTTGTTTTGCTGGGAAGGGGCTATTCGTTGTATAACAAGTAGTTTGTTGCGCAAGAAAACATCTCGTTAAAAACGAGCCGGAGAGTCATAAATTGCTTGCAGATAGAAGTGGTGGCGTGGTATTATGGGAGTAATACTAAATAGAAAATAAACCGGGTCAACAGGTTTGTTTGATTTTTATCGGCTGAGAGCGTAGGAGCGGGGGGTTAGTTTTTACTGACAATGCTTTTGGGTTTCGGCATATTACAGCGTTTAAATACTAAAGAATAAAACCAGGGCGTCTGTTCTGACGCTAATAGTTTGGGTCTGTTTGCATGGCCCGTGGTATTGGGCTTTTTAAGGGAAAAGGGGGAGTAATATATGAAGTTACGGGCGATTTTATTAGGTTTTTTGGCGACGTTGCTGCTCGGGGGAGTCGCGTCAGCGGAGCTTGTCCTCGATTGGCCGCACAATGAAGACAATGGTATCTTCTGTTACCACTGTCATAGCGAAGATCCTGAAACAGGTGAAGATTGGTGGGTTACCACTGTTGGCCTTCCTACCGATCCTGATTTTAGTGTCGCCAACTGGGTCTGTAAGCGCTGTCATGACCCTGAAGCGACTCGGACGATCGATGCTTTGGACCCCGATCTCGCCGGCCCGACCAAAACCCTCCATTCTTCAGCGACAACCGGCTCGACAAAGGACACCTGGACCACCCAGTGTATCGATTGCCACGAGCCCCATTTTCAAACGCAAAAGGATTGGGGGGGGATTGGCGGAGAGCTTGATCCTGTTCTTTATGTTGCCACAGGGAAATTCGATACTAATGCTAATTTAGATACAAACGTATTAGGTGCACTTGCGTTCGATGCGAATGATCAGGTTCTTGGCGGACCTCTAGGTACTTCCTCTATTGGGATTAGTGGTATTACAATTCATGACCCTTCTATGGATCCGCCTGAGACTAAATGGATCAATAAAGGCAAGCCGCCCATCGACATCACCCCTTTTGAGGATCGTGATGCTCGTGTTAACGGAGGGGGTACCCGTGGCCTGATTCTGGTTGTTAACCGCCTCGTCCCGGCGGATTCCCGGACTTTTGAAATTGTCGAGGTAACCCCTGCTGCTGGCGGTTATATACTAAAAGTCAATGGGGATCTGACTAAAGATCATAATGTTGATATGACTAAATTTGTGCCTGGAGTTGCGAATGGGGGAGATTTTGGTGTTCTGTACGGCGCCTCGATAAGAACAAATGCCATCACTTCGACAGGCTTCAAAACTGTTAAGTTTTTTAATCCGAATCATACCCCTGGAACCTACGGTGGAACTGTTGATCTGTCCGGGACTCCCGAACCTGTCGGCCTTTGCCAGGTCTGTCATGACGACGCCAATACTGCTTATTATGACAGCACGACAGCCGAGACCGGCGACACCGACCATCATGTTGCAGATGGTACTGAGTGTGTCGATTGTCATGATATCCTGACCGGGGCCGCGCCGGTCCTTGATCATAGCAGTTATATATCGGCTGTGGCTAATTGTGCCGACTGTCATTTCGATTATGATAACACCCCCGATACCGCCCATATCGGTTCCGGTGGCTATCTAGCCTGCCAGACCTGTCATACCTCCCAGGCGCCTTGGATGAATCTTAACGTTGATGGGGCACGGATCGGCTTTGTGAGTGATGGTACTCTTCAAGTAGTCTCGGCTCTTCCCTGTACACAATGCCACAACGCCTCATATGGCACCAATGTTGATTACACAAACTCAATTGAACATCCCAACGCCGCTCAGGTTGGCAATAAGGATACCGGCCACGATAATGCTTTAACCACCCAGGCTCTTTGCGATAGTTGTCATGGTCCGTTGGCAGATGGTGTAACTATTGTCGCTGACGGTGCCGTTCCCGGCGGTCACAACGACACCTGTAATCATTGCCACATTACCGTAACTCCATCGCCGGTCGAGCTTACCCCGACTGCTCAGCAGGCCAGGGATGTTGACGGTTTCCTCACACCTGTTGAGTGTAATATTTGTCATACCGCCGAATTTTCCGGTCATCTCCATCCCCAGCATGCCACCTCGGTGGTAATCAACTCCACTGTCTCGCCAAACACCGTAAACTGTGACGGCTGCCATAACGCTCCGGCTGGTAATGGTCCCTTTGTCGGCACGGGTGAGGTTCATGTCACCTTCGGTTGTGCCACCTGCCATAATACCCTGACTGATGGTCTACTAAAAGGTAGTGCTAATGGCGCCGATATTAATGGAATTTCAGCAGACGCCGCTTACGAGTGCGGTGAGTGTCATGCCGCCCATTTCGATGGCCATGACCACGGCACCGAGTATGACGTCGGCACCAATTGGCACGATGTGCGATTTGTTGAATTTACCGATGTAACCGCTAGCGGCACCGATTGTTTTAAATGTCATGACGATAAGGGGCTGGGTAAGGGGACCAACGCCCTCAGCACCTGGGACGCGATTATGGTTGAGCATCAGACCATTGACGGAGCTGGTGGCCAAAATGCCTGTGAAGTTTGTCATAACAGCTCCAATGTCTCCGGCGATGCTGATACCCCGGATCCAGCTGTCGTTGATGTCGTGATCACCACTGGCAGCAGTGTTACCTGTATCGATTGCCACGTTGCCAAAAATGGCCCCCACGGCAGCCATCTCTCCACCGAGTTTGCTTGGACCAGCTCCGGCAACAACACCATCGCCACCTGCGGTTCCGCCGGCTGCCATAACGCCGGAGGCAATCTCAATGTAGTGCTTGATATCCACGGCAAAACTGCGGATAACGATAATGTAACCAGTCCCTCCTGCTCGTTCTGCCATATCGACGCACCCAACAACGACTATACCCGAAAGGGGAGCGCCCAAGGCACCATCGATGGTGACGCCACCCTTGGTACCGCCGGCGACCGGCAGCGCGACTGCCTGGTTTGTCATGACCCTGCCACTTATAGCAAGCCCTTTATCCACCACGAGAAGAACGGCACGGTTGCCTTCACGGTCACCAATTGCGCCACCAAGTGCCACAACAGCACCGGTTATGTGGCTAATCACTCCACGGGCACTGCAGCCGGTGGCGGTATG
>DAOVJK010000004.1 GCA_030673265.1 Pseudomonadota bacterium
GAGTTGTGGGATAAATTTTCCCGGAATGGAGTTAATGGGGTCAGAGCCCATTATAATTGGCAGGTCCATTGCGACTACACCGTCGGTCTAATCGAAAAAGTCAGGGAGGCAATGCCTGATAGTGGCGATGGACTGTTGCCCTCCGGACAGGGGATGGGTTTTGGCCGTCTCCTGACCAAAGTGAATCGTTTGCTGATCACCGACATTGACAATACCCTCGTCGGCGAAGATTCCTCCCTTGGCGAACTTCTGGATATTCTCTCTTCCCATCGGGACACGGTCGCTTGGGGGGTTGCCACCGGGCGATGTCTGAGAAAAGTCATGGAGGCACTGGCTGCATCTAAAGTGCCACCGCCTGATATTGTTATTTCTTCAGTGGGAACCGAGATCTATTACGGCAGTGAACTGTTGCCGGATAAGGGCTGGAGTCAGCATCTGACCTACAGGTGGAAACCTGAGCTGATCAGGGAAGCCCTGGAAAGTCTTGATTTTCTCTATAATCAAGATGAGGAGGAACAGCGGGCCTTTAAGATAAGTTACATTATGGAGGATGATCCTGAGCTACTGGCCAAGGTGCATCAGGTTCTTAATGATCGTAACCTTTCCTATAATCTGGAGTTTTCGAACAGCCAGTTTCTTGATATCATTCCCTTTCGGGCCTCCAAGGGCAAGGCGGTCCGGTATCTCAGCTATAAGTGGGAATTCCCTTTGAAATCAATCATGGTCTGCGGCGACTCCGGTAATGATGAGGAGATGTTGCGGGGGGTAACCTGCGGATTGATTGTCGGCAACTATAGCAAGGAACTTGAACATTTACGGGGACTACGCCGCATGTTCTTCAGTAAAAAAGAATATGCCGCCGGGATCATCGACGGCATTAAACATTATCGTTTTCTGGATGACTGATGGCGTCTTGAGAAGCACCCCAAGGGGCATGGTAATATCGGGATGTTTCACGGGGGCTCGATAAGCGTGCAATTATTGTCTGTTTTCAGGATAAAAAAATATGGCGAAATCATTATATAGTTTTATTGACGAAGCGGACCTGCCGCTTTTCCAGAAGTTTATCCGGGAACTGCTGGACTCCGAAAAGAACATCCTGCTGCGTAATGATATAATCAGGGCGTTTCAGACATTTCTCCGCGAGGACGATGAGGAAAACTCGCACAGTTGCTGGCGCTTTTTGCGTAAGGTGCAGGAGGCCCTGGTCTGGGAGGGCCGGCTGATCATGGTCTATCGGCATCGGCGGGCCAATTGCCGGATATTTGTGCTGAACGGCGAGGATGAGGCCCTAGGCCATCTGGAGATCAATGATTTTTTGGAGATCAAGGAGCATCTGGTCAGGCCCGATCTCGGTCCCCTGCATCGGACCATGGAAATCAATCTGGCCTCTTTTTATGACTATGGGCCTACCCTCAAGGACCCGCAGACCATCGGTAAGGGAATCAAACACCTGAACCGTTACATGTCGGCCAGACTGGCAAACCAGCCGGAAAAATGGGGCCAGGTGCTGTATGAATTTCTAAAACTGCATCAGTTGCACGGGGTCCAGTTGCTGCTTGACGGTGAGGTGATCAGGGACACTATTGAGTTGGAATCAGCCCTGGAGGATATTCTCGATTTTCTTGACCGCTGCGATTGTGATACCCGGCTCGAACTTATCAAGAAAAAACTTCAGAGGTTCGGTTTTCTGGATGGTTGGGGGAACTCTCGGAACCGGATTCAGGAGACCCTCCATCTTCTTCAGGATACCTTGGAACAGCCCAGTGAAGAGACCCAGGAAGAATTGCTGGCCAGGATTCCGATGGTCTCAAAGGTAACGATGATCTCGCCCCACGGCTGGTTCGGGCAGGATAATGTCCTGGGTCGGCCTGATACCGGCGGGCAGGTGGTCTACGTCCTTGATCAGGCCAAGGCTATGGAAAAATATCTTACCGCTGATCTGGCTCTGTCAGGTCTTGAAATAAGCCCGAAGATCCTGATTGTCACCAGGCTTATTCCTGAGAACGAAGGAACGACTTCCGATCAGCGTCTTGAGCGGGTCCGGGGCACCGAAAACGTCTGGATTCTGCGGGTGCCCTTTGTTGATCGGGCCGGTTGTATCGTGCCCCACTGGATATCCAGATTCAAGATCTGGCCGTATCTTGATCAGTTTGCCGAGGATGTCGAGGGGGAGATTAAGCTTGAACTGAAGGGGCGGCCTGATTTGATCATTGGTAACTACTCAGATGGGAATCTGGTCGCGACCAGGCTGTCAAGTAAAATGGGGGTGATCCAGTGCAATATTGCCCATGCCCTGGAAAAATCAAAATATCTGTTTAGTGATCTCTATTGGCAGGATTTTGAGGAGGATTATCATTTCTCCGTGCAGTTTATGGCTGATCTGATCGCCATGAATCTGGCAAATTTTATCATATCAAGTACTTCCCAGGAGATTATTGGTACTGAGCGATCAATCGGTCAGTACGAATCGTACCAGTTTTTTACCATGCCGGGTCTGATGCATGTCTCCAACGGGATCAATCTTTTTCATCCCCGTTTTAACGTGATTTCGCCGGGGGTAAACACAGATATCTATTTCCCCTATAAAGAGAAAAAGAGACGCCGTTCATGGCAGAAAATCAAGAGTCTGGCTTCGGTTATTTTCGAGCAAGAGGACGGGGACTCATTCGGTAGCCTGGACAACCCCGATTTGCCGCCGATCTTTTCGATTGCCCGTCTTGACCGGATCAAGAATCTGACCGGCCTGGTTGAGGCCTACGGCAAAAGCGAAAAACTGCGGGCACAGGCCAATCTGGTCATAATCGCCAGTGTCATCGATCCTGACCGGTCAAAAGACAACGAGGAGGCTGCCGAGATCAGCAAGATGTATGAGCTGATCGATCGTTACGATTTGCGGGGCAGTTTGCGCTGGATCGGCAAAATGCTGGACAGCGAGGATGCCGGTGAGGTCTACCGGATCATGGCAGACCGCCGGGGCGTCTTTGTCCAGCCGGCCTTATTTGAGGCATTCGGCCTGACGATTCTGGAGGCAATGCACAGCGGCTTACCTGTTTTTGCCACCCAGTTCGGCGGTCCTTTGGAGATTATAGAAAATCGCGAGTCCGGAATTCTTATCAACCCGACGATCCACGAGGATATGACCGGCAAGATATCCGGGTTTTTCGAGGAATGTTCAGACGATCCGGGACTATGGCAGGGCTATTCGCAAAAAGGGATTACAAGGGCCCAGACCCATTTTACCTGGGAGCTCCATTGTCGTAACCTGACCAGGCTCACCAAGGTTTATGGTTTTTGGCGCTATTCGATATCGGATAAGGCCAAATCCAGGATGGCCCAGTACTGCCATCTATTGTATCACCTGTTTTTTCAGAAAAGGGCCAATAAGCTTCTGGAGTGAGTTTGCGATGGCGTCGCAGATAAGCGAGTTTGCGAGACTTCGAAAACTCCGATCTACGGCGCCGTAGCACATTTTTGTTCGTTCGGCATACTGAAAAGTATGGCCTCACTCACAAAAACACCCTACTCCTCGGAGTCTTACTCCGTTCGCTACCTGTATATCGAATTTTTCGCAGTCTTCGCTTAGCTGCTTAGCCATCAATGTTTTTCGGCAACTACTATTGAAGAATGGGAATTCAAGAAGATAGATGTTCTGAGTATGGGGCGGGCTATGATCATATCGATTGGCGAGGTGGTTTGGGATATCTTCCCGGAGCGGCGAGTGCTGGGCGGCGCTCCGGTTAATGTTGCCTACCATCTCCGTTGTCTTGATGTGGAAGTGGGAGTTGTAACCAGAGTTGGCCCGGATGAGTTGGGAGACCGGACCATCGGCACCATGACGGCGATGGGATTACCTGTTGCCGGGGTCCAGCATGGTGATTTGCCCACCGGCACCGTCAAGGTGACGATGGACGTAAACAATGAACCTCATTTTGATATTGTCAAACCGGCCGCCTGGGATAATATTGTTCTGGCCGAGGCGGCAGAGTTTATCGGCGCCCGCCCTTTTAAACTGGTTTTCGGTTCCCTGGCCCAACGGGACGAGCGGTCGCGGCGAACGATCAGGGGTCTCTGGCAAAAGGCTGAGCAAAGATTTTATGATGTGAACCTGCGGCCCCCTGATACCTCCAGGGAAATAGTTGAAGCATCTCTGGCGGTCGCTGATCTGGTCAAGGTCAATGGCGCCGAACTACTTGAGGTTGGACGCTGGCATAATTTGTCTGGAAATGAGAGAAAGAGTGTTGCGCAGGAGTTGATGGGCCGTTATAACATAGCGGTTCTGGTGGTGACCGAGGGTGCCGAAGGGGCATGGCTGCTGGATGGCGATGATTATTTCCAGGCGCCGGCCAGCCCGGTTAAGGTCGCCGATACGGTAGGGGCGGGCGATGCTTTTTTCGCTACCCTGCTGGCAGGATATGAGAATGGTCTTGGCTGGCAGAAGTGTCTGGACAGGGCCACTGAGCGCGGCGGCTATGTAGCCTCCCAGCATGGCGCGACCCCAGCCATGCCAGATTTCTAAGTATGCCTTTATCTTTTTTAACTTGTTATCAAATAGACTTTTACGAGGATCTCAAATGTCTGACGTCATAACCGAAACCAATTTAGAAGATTTGAAACTTATTCATCGAGGCAAGGTCCGTGACCTTTACGAGGTGGAAGACAAACTGTTGATGATCGCTACCGATCGGATCTCCGCCTATGACGTGGTTATGGGTGAGGCTATTGCCGGCAAGGGTGAGGTTTTGACCAAGTTATCCCTGTTCTGGTTTGATTTTCTGAAAGATATTGTCCCCAATCATCTGATCTCGGCTAATGTCGATGAATATCCTGAAGTTTGTCAGCAGTACCGTGCGCAACTGCAGGGTCGGAGCATGCTGGTCAAGAAGGCCAAGCCGTTGACGGTTGAGTGTATCGTGCGCGGCTATATTTCCGGAACATTCTGGAAGGCCTATCAGAAGGATACTACGGTATGTGGCTTTAAACTTCCCGATGGCATGCAGGAGTCGGAAAAATTTCCCCAGGTACTTTTTACTCCGTCCACCAAAGCCGAACAGGGTCTGCATGATGAGAATATCTCCATTGAGAAGATGGAAGAACTTCTCGGCAAGGAGCAAACTGCCAAGATTGCCGATATCTGCATCGGGATCTATGCCAAGGCCGCCGAATACGCCCGTTCAAAAGGGATTATTATCGCCGACACCAAATTTGAACTGGGGATGTTCGAAGGGGAATTAATTCTGATTGATGAGGTGCTGACCCCGGATTCTTCACGGTTCTGGCCCGAGGATCAATACAAGATTGGTGGCGGTCAGCCCAGTTTTGACAAACAGTTTCTTCGGGATTATCTCGCTACCCTGGACTGGAACAAGACGCCGCCAGCACCTCCGTTACCTGGAGAGATTCTCGAAAAAACCGCCAGTCGCTATCGTGAAGCACTGGAGCGAATCACCGGCGGTTCGTTATAGGCCGCTGTCCTGCAGATCTTTGATCATCTGGGCCTGGGCCTTGTTGAGGGCCTTGGGGATTTCGACATTCATTCTGACGAAGAGGTCGCCCCGGGGGCCTTTCGGGCCTGCGGGTAAGCCCTTTCCTTTCAGGCGGAGTCTGGCGTTTGGCTGGGTGCCGGGCGGCACCCTGACGCTTAGAGATTTGTCTCCCAAAGTCGGTACATCTATTTTGCAGCCCAGGATGGCTCCGGTAAGGTTGACCTGCCGGTCAACTATCAGGTCATCGCCGTCCCGGCTGAAGGTGGCGTGGGGCAGGATCTTAATTAGTAGATAGAGATCTCCCGGTTGACCTCCGGCTGGTGAGGGCGACCCTTTGCCGCTTATCCGCAGTTTCTTGCCGGTATCAATTCCAGCCGGGATCTTAATCGAGACTTTTTCGGTCTTGCCGCCCCTGCGCCCCAGGGAGATGGTCTTTTCGGCGCCCTTCAAAACTTCGTTGAGGGTGATAGATAACTCAAGGGTGAAGTCCTCGCCCCTCGGTCTCTGCGTGGGATGAGCGCCACAGCCCCCGCCGCCGGCTTGCTGAAAGAATGACTCAAAGCCGCCACCCCTCGTCGATCTGGAGCCCGCACCGCCGCCGAAATTGATGCCGAATTCTCTTAAGATATCGCCAAGGTCGGCATTGCGGAAAATATCCTCCTGACTGTAACGCTGTTGGAACCCTTCGGAGCCGTAAGTATCATACTGCTCGCGTTTATTCTGGTCGGAGAGGACCGCATAGGCCTCGCTGATCTTTTTAAATTTCTCTTCGGAAGCCTTATCCCCCTTGGTCTTGTCCGGGTGGTGTTTAAGGGCAAGTTTACGGTAGGCTTTTTTGATGGTTGCCTGGTCCGCTTTTTTGTCGACGCCGAGTGTCTCGTAATATCCCATAGTTTTAGCTTCTGATTAATTACCTGGACTGGTTCTTTTATGTTTAATGAAATCTAATCACCAAGAGCCGCCATGGCCGTCAGGTGATTTAAGGAAACAACCGGGGCCTGTTCTGTAAAGCACGATGCGAACATTTCCGCATCGATGAGAGCCCTGTATCTCAACCACCTCTCTACTAGAAGGGGACGTCATCACCCATGGTAGGTTCCGGTAATGGCGGTTGTTCTTCGTAACCGGAATCACTGGAAGTTGTGCCCCGCGGGGTGAGCATCTTCATTTCCCGAGCAACGATCTCGGTGGTGTAGCGTTTGTTGCCGTCCTTATCATCCCACTGCCGGGTCTGGATTCGGCCTTCGATATAGACCCGGGATCCCTTGGCCAGGTATTCGCCGCATATTTCGCCAAGGCGGGCAAAGGCCACGATCCTATGCCATTCGGTTTTTTCTTCCTTCTTCCCGTCCTTGGTCCAGGACTCGGTGGTGGCCAGGTTGAAGTTGGCGATTGCTGCGCCGCTCTGGGTGTAGCGCACTTCAGGGTCTGCGCCGAGATTACCGATCAGGATCGCTTTGTTAATCATTTTTAACTTTCCTCTGCTGATGATTAATTAGGTTCTGTATTAGTGTCCATTTTTGACCGGGGTTTTCCCGCAGGAGAGTCCCGGTAGTTTAAAAGTAAATTTCAGAACTTAATATAAGTTCAAGGCAGGGGAAAGGCAATTGTGCATTGATTTTAAAATAAAGCTGGCTGAGAGGAATAGAAGGCCGCTTTGGCTGCAAAACAGCAAGCCCACTCAGTCGCGTCATCCAGATGAATGGCGAAATTGTTCTTGGAATGATTATTCACCTGACTTGTTATGTCGATAACCTGAAGCGCACTTAAATTGAGCTGCAAGGCTGTAAGTGAGGGCTTAAACTAAAATTGGTTGCCATCTTTTTCTGTGGCTGGTTGCTGGCCTGTCTGCGTATCATGCAAAAAAATAGAGATGATCATGGCCGCCTGACTGGCAGATGTTTTATTAAAAATTGCACACTTTTTAGTATGCTCTTTTTGTGCTATGATTATTTTTTCTGAAATATCCCAAGAAAAGATACTATAGATATTACCTCCGATATTATTCATCAAACAGCAAGGTGCCTGACTTATGGAAGAGTGGGTAGTTATATCTAAAAACCGGATCATCCAGCGTTTTACTATCAAAGAAGGTCAGTGTCTGGCCATTGGCCGCGGTGACGAGGCCGATATCATAATCAACAATTCCTCGGTATCCCGTAAACATACAAGCCTGGAATTGAAAGAAGGCTTCTACTATCTGAGCGATCTTAACAGCACGAATGGCACCAGGGTAAATGGTGAGAAAATCTACTCGGAGAGGCAGATCTTAAAATCCGACAATATTGCCATCGGTAAGTTCATTCTTAAACCGGCCAAGCTTCTGGGTGAGGAGGTTGAAGCAGGTTCGGTCGTCGCTGCCAGTATGGATCTTGAAAGTGCCAACCAGACCCTTTACGTGACCGGTATCCACAAGGAGCAAGGAAAAGTGGAGGCCGCACCCAAGAAGCGTCTCTTGTCCGTTCTGCAAGGCGGCGCCACCCCGGCGAAGCTGATTCTCAGAGGTAAAACGATCACGGCCGGCAAGGATCCGTCCGCCAATCTGGTTATTCCCGGCGCTTTGTTGGCCAAGACCCTGTTCGTCATCAAGTATCGCCCGGAAGGATATGTTATCATCCCTAAAACAGGGCTGTTTTCCAAAATCATCTTAAATGGCAAAAAGATAAGTGGCGAAAAATTGCTCAAGCCGATGGATGTGATTGAGGTAGGGAAAACCAAGATTAGATACACCTGATATTTTTGATCTTATCGATAAGGTAACTTTACGAGTTGTGCAATGGCGTTGGTTCTTTTGCGGAATAAAGTAGAAAGCAGGATAACTGATTTTACGTCTTCATGGATAATGCAACTTGATCTGGATTAAATCGATTATTGCATAAACCCAAGCAACGGAGTTCGAACATGAAAAAATCCGATCTGGATCTCAAAACTTACAACGTCCTGCCTGGCCCTAAGATGGGGCTGGTTACTCCTGAGTATCTGGAAGAAATCGCCGCCGCTGCCAGGAAATACAACGTGCCGTTGTTGAAGATTACCGGAGCCCAGCGACTGGCTATCGCCGGTCATTCACCGGAAGTGGCCGCAAAGATCTGGCAGGAGCTGGGGCAGCCCACCGGCCCTAAGAAACCGGTGGGCATTCATTATATTCAGGCCTGCCCGGGGCTTAAATGGTGCAAATACGGACGCCAGGACTCATTGGCCCTCGGTCGGATGATTGAAGAGTCGTTTGTTGATATCCCTCTGCCGGCCAAGACCAAGGTTGGTATTTCCGGTTGCCAGTTTAACTGCTGTGAGAGTTATATTCGCGACCTGGGGGTTTTTGGAACCACCAAGGGGTGGACTGTTGTTTTTGGTGGCAACGGTGGTGGTTCTCCGCGGATTGGCGATGTGGTCGGTGAAAAGCTGACAGACCAGGAAGTATTGAAACTTATGGGGCGCTGCCTTGATTATTTCAGCGAGAAGGCCCGAAGGTTGGAAAGGACCGGGCGTTTGATGAGGCGGAGTTCACTGGCAGATCTGGAAAAATATTTAAAAAGCTAATATGCGGGCTAGTTCGTTATTGCTGGTGGACTATTTTTTTAAGAGAGGGACTTGCCGAAGACCTCAGCAATAAGTGCCTGGGCGGTAATCTTAGATTGCAGCCGGTTTTTTTCCGGCTTGGTTAAAGGGTTTTGTCTCGCAAGATAAGGCGTGGCAAGCTGCCGTTCATGCTTATTTTTAAGTATATTTCAGCCTATTCAACAAGTCCCGCCGCCCGGTCCAGCATGGTTGCCAGCCCGCCGTCTTCTTCGGGTGTGACAACCCGCCAACATCAGAAGAAAAGAGCTATCCTCAAAACTGAAGATAGTCAGTAAACATCTTAAATTTGGGCCGTTTTGAGATGTATTACGGTTATTCAATATCTTCCTCTTAAACTTATTTTATCCCTGACTATTTCGACAGATCTTTTCTTAAGAAGAATTACAGCATACGTGAAAATTTCCCTTGACCAAACATGACTATTTAGTCATATAGCTAAATAGCCATATACTAAAACACGCTGGGAGAGCTCCAATGGAACTTTATCTCAAGATTATGAAAGTCTTGTCTGATCCTACCAGGATCAATAAACGCCTGCTCAGGACGATCCCAGCTATAAGCCGAAATAAAGTCAAACAACATACTGACAATTTGAGAAGTAAACATCCAGATAAACAAGGAAGTATTTATCCCTTTTCTAGAAACCATTTAACAACGAAGAATCTTTCATGATAAAAGGGAAACAGAACTCAGTTTAGTGTGAGAGGCAATAAGTTAAGGAACAGTCGTGGGGAGGGCGGAGCATTCGCTGATAATCCACTCATTACTTAAATGAATTGAGGTGCAAAATGTCTGTCATTGTAGCTAAACAGCTGGAAAAGACCTATGTTGCCGGTGATATTACAGTCAAAGCCGTCCAGGGTGTTAGCTTTACCATAGAGCCCGCTTCATTCGTCTCCTTCGTCGGTCCTTCCGGCAGTGGCAAATCAACCCTCCTGAACATGATCGGCTGCCTTGATCCGCCAACCAGTGGGAGCTTAGAAGTTGTCGGCCAGGACATCAGTAATCTGAGCCGCAAAGAGGCAGCCCTGTTCCGGGGTGAGCACATCGGTTTCGTCTTTCAGGACTTCAACCTTATCCCGGTGCTTACCGTCTTTGAAAACGTTGAGTACCCCCTCCAAATGGTCCAGAATTGGTCACCCCCCGAACGCAAGAAACGAGTCCAGGAGCTGCTGGATGCTGTCGGCATGGGTGACCAGGGCGATAAATATCCGGGCCAGATCTCCGGCGGCCAGAAACAGCGGGTTGCTGTGGCCAGGGCCCTGGTCACCAATGCCAAACTGGTTCTGGCTGATGAGCCCACCGCCAATCTGGACCGGGAAACCGCCAATCGGATCATTACCCTGATGAAGAAGATGCGGGATGAGTTTGACACCACTTTTGTCTTCTCCACCCATGATCCCCGCGTGGTTGAAAATGCCGAGATAATCTTTAACCTGGAAGACGGAAAGTTAATTAAAAGCGCCAATAGCGAGGGAGATCGCCATGCTTAATATCCTGAGACTTGCTGCCAGGAACCTTAAACGATACAGGAGACGGACATTTCTGACCTCGATGCTGATCAGCCTGGGGGTGGTTGCTGTCCTGCTGTTTATCTCCGTGTCCGGCTCTTTCAAGGTCATGATGGTCGGCCAGATCACCGATTCAATGCTGGGCCATCTGCAGATCCACAAGAAGGGTTACCTGGCTTCCATTGATAGTCTGCCCCTCAATCGAAATCTTAATGCCAAGCAGCTTAAGAAAATAGAGCAGATCCTGGCTGAAGAGGAAGCCGTCGAGGCCTATTCAAAACGAATCAAACTTGGCGCCATGTTCAGTAATTTCACCGAGACCACCAATATCAGACTTAATGCGGTCTTGCCCGCCGAAGAATTAAAGACAGCCCCCCTGTTGACCAAGCGGATTATCCAGGGCCAGCAAGATGGCCTGATCGAAAAAGGTGAGATCCTGATCCCGGAATTAATCGCCAAAGGTATGAAGGTCAAAGTCGGGGACAGTATTGTCCTGGTCGCCAATAATAAGGATGGTTCGGTGAACGGTCAGACTTTCTTGGTGCGCGGTATTCTGGAAGGTATTTCCGGGCCGGGCGGGAGGGACGGCATGATCCACCTTGAAGATGCCCGGGCTCTGTTACGCATTGATGGAGTGGAGGTCAGTGAGATCGCCATTCGCCTCAAAAACATGGATCAGTTAGCGGACGTATTTGCCCGCTTGAAAAGTGAGCTTGGCTCAATAATGAACCAGCAGGACAAGCCGGTTTTTGAGGTCCATACCTGGGAGAAGATCTCGCCATTTTTTAATATCGCCAAGATGATCGATCTGATGACCTTCTTTATCAAGATTATGCTGGTCGCCATCGTTCTGGTCAGTATCATGAACGTGATGATCATGGCCGTCTATGAACGGATTAACGAGATCGGCACTATCTCCGCCATCGGCACCCTGCCCAATAAAATTTTAGGCCTCTTTCTTGTGGAAGGACTATTGCTGGGCATCCTGGGGACCGCGATCGGGACGGTTATCAGTCTGGTCAGTATTGCCATCATGAATGCCTCCCAGATAAGTTTTGATTTTGGTCGCCAGACCGGCTTGTTATTGACACCCACCATTGCCGCCAATGAGGTGATCACCGTAGTGCTGGTGGTAATCGGCATCGCTGTGCTTGCCAGTCTGCAACCGGCCTATAAGGCGGCAAAGATGGACCCGATCACCGCCCTACGCCATGTTTAAAAGAGTTGGTTCATCAAAGTTTATGGGAGAATTGTTATGCGTTGCGATAAAATGAGAATTTGCTTGTTGGTGCTGCTTTTCAGTCTGCCTATGGCTTTCGGAGTGAGCGCCGCTGCGGAAACCGCTGTCTCTATCGCCGTCGCCGCCAATGGCCCGGAACAGAACGCCACGGTCAGCGAAAAGGCGGGCCGTGCGGCCTACTTCCTCTTCTTTGACGGCGCCGGGAAATTTCTTGCTGCGGAGAGGAACCCGTTTGCCGACGCTCAGCGCGGGGCCGGGCCGCAAGCAGCAGCCTTTCTTGCCGACGAGGGTGTTACCTTGGTGGTGGCCGGGGAGTTCGGGGCCAAGATGGAGCAGGCCCTGAAATCATTCAATATAAAATATGTTGTTAATACAGGAGTTGCCCATGAGGTTGTCCAAGCGGTTCTTACAGAAAAATAAAATCCTGGCCCTGTTATTGTTGGCTATATTTTGCGCAGCCACGCCAGTCATGGCCCTTGACGGCAATGAGATCCTTAAGCAGGTCGACAAAAACCTGCAGCCGGAAGCCTATGAGATGTACCGGAAGCTGATCAACATCGAACCGGATGGCAGCAAAAAAGAGTTTGTTCTCTATTCGGTCAAAAAAGGCCAGGACAAGATGGTTGCCCTTTTTCTGTCGCCAGCCAGTGAAAAGGGTCGATCCACCCTGCGCCTTGGTGAGAACATGTGGCTCTATATCCCCGCCGTCGGCAAACCGATCAGGATCACCAGTCTGCAGTCGGTGGTAGGCGGTGTCTTCAATAACTCCGATATTCTGCGTCTTGATTACGGTGCCGAGTATGATTCGGCAAGCGTTACGGAGGAGGGGGCTGAATATATTCTTGATCTTAAGGCAAAAACAACGGCAATCGCCTATGACCGTTTGAAGATGTCGGTCGACAAAAAGACCATGCTACCTATCAGTATTGAGTGCTATGCGGCCAGCGGCATGCTGATCAAAACCCTATATTACAAGAAAACCAAGGATTTCGGCGACGGCCTGGTCCGGCCCTCGGTTCTTGAGACCGACAGCCCCCTTTATAAAGGTTATAAGTCGGTAATGGTCTATGCCAAGATCAACAAAAAAGACCTGGCTGATGAAGTCTTTTCGCTCAACTACTTACCCCGGGTTGATGAACTGCGATGATCAGTAACTGGGTTAGTCCTTTTCAACGATTTGTTGCCCTTTGGTTGGTTGCCTTGTTTTTGGTGGTTTCTCCAAGAGCAGGGCAAACCGAAGAGGAATACAGTTTTGACCTTGAGGAATTCGAGAACAAGACTTTTGACTGGGGTGGCTATGCCGAAGTGAAATGGGAGCATCTTGATTTTAATCAGGACGGCTCCCTATATCACCTCAATTTCTATCGGGAGCCTCGGTCAAACCTTGATCGTTTAAGCTCAATCCTGCAGTTTGAAGGTAATTTTAATAAGGACAAGGTCGCCTTTAACTGGCGGTTTCAGGCCACGGCCCGGCAGGATGAAATAGATTGGGATGACAACTTCGAAGTATTTGAAGCCTTCGCCAGTTTAAAACCAACACCGTTGGCCACTATTGACCTCGGTAAAAAGGTCTTTAAATGGGGTAAAGGCTATGCCTGGAACCCGGTCGGCTTTATCGATCGGCCCAAGGACCCCAACAACCCAGAAGAGGCCTTGGAAGGATTGGTTGGGGCAGGGGTTGATTTGATTAAGAGTTTCCCCGGCTCCTTGCAGACCGCCGCCCTGACTGCTGTTGTGCTACCGGTCTGGCAGGGTGTGAATGAG
Organism: Pseudomonadota bacterium; assembly: GCA_030673265.1. GTDB lineage: Bacteria > Desulfobacterota > Desulfobulbia > Desulfobulbales > JAGXFP01 > JAGXFP01. Next base: position 13,581 of record DAOVJK010000004.1, read on the forward strand.
GACTTTGGCGAAACTGACAACGTCAACTTAGCCGCTAAGCTGTATCTGCTCTACCGAGATGCAGATATTGATCTGGTCTGGTTCACAGGTAATAGCCGGTCCACCAGATATGGGGTCGATTTTTCAAAAAATATTGCATCTAATTTCGAGATCCACGGTGAGCTGGCCCATGTTCCGACTCAGAAGAGCAAGGTGTTGGACGCAAGCGGAGTATTGTCGGTCAGGGAAGAGGCCGATACCAGCTATCTGCTTGGTATCCGCTATCTTACCGAGAATGACATTACAACTATTATTGAGTTTTACCATAATGACGATGGCTACACCGAGGCTGAAATGGAGGAGTTTTTTCAACTGGTGGCCGATGCGGATAGCCAGTATCAAGCCAGCGGCGATGAAACACTTTTCCAACAGGCGCAACAGGTCAGTCAGAGTGGTTACGGCAAACCGCAACCGGGCCGGAACTATCTTTATATGAAAATAACCCAGAAAGAACCGTTCGATATCCTTTATTTGACTCCGGGGGTTACCACGATCGTTAATCTTGACGACGACAGCTATACGGTCAGCCCGGAAGTGGTTTATAGCGGTTTCGAAAATTGGGAATTACGGTTGCGCGGGTCAGTTATCAATGGAGATTATTTTACCGAGAACGGCGAGAAGCAGAACAGCAGCAAACTTGAGTTCAGGGTAAGGTATTTCTTTTAGCCGACGATCCAGATGGCAACGTCGTTGACATTGGCCAAGACCCGATCGGAAACCCCCTGGAAAATTCCTTTGTTCACGTCCTTGTGTCTCCGGCCCATGACAATAGTACCGAAGTTGTCCTGCTTGACGTGGTGAACGATCATTTGGCCGGGTTCAACGCCGGACTTGCTCTTCAGACGATGGACCTTTTCGGGTGGCACGCCAGCTTCTTTGAGCAATTGTTCGGGGGCAGAAAAATGGAAATGGCCGTCATCATCTCCCTTGAGATGTTTATCACACCACTCTTTCCCCCATTTTTCATGAAAATGTTCTCGGGAGGTGATCTGTCCGCTGGCAAGCAATGAACAGGAGTGGAAAAGGGTTATTTCTACAAGGGGATTGTCCTTGATTATAAAGGCGAGATGGTCCACGGCAGCCAGGGTGTGCACGGAACAATCAACCGGCACCAGAATTTTCTGCGTTTTAATCTCACCACTTATTACCCAGACCGGCAGGCCGTTGTTCTTATTTAATATCCCTGCGGAAACTGAGCCGACGACCATCCTTTCCAGCAGACTGAGGTCTTTTTTACCGATTATAATGGCATCATAAAGACCCTTTCTGGCTTCATGGATAATGTCACCGACGACGCTCTGCTGTGAAAATCTGATCGAAGTCTCTATTTGGCCTTCAGCAAATCCACATTCAAGAAGTTTCTTTTTGGCGTTGGCCATATGCGATTTACAGGATAAAAACCTTTTCCGGGTCGCCGGGTCGACCGTTGATAGCAGGTCACTCTGGTCCAGCCAGTCTTTGGCGGCCTGAGAGGTGGAGTGGGAAACGATACTTAAGAGGTGAAAACTGATTTCCGGTTGTTGGCAATACAACTTGCAAAGATAAGTCAAAATGTTCTGGCAATATCGAGATTTATCTACTGCCACCAGGATTTTCCGTTCCACCATGGTCACCCGTTGTTTTTGTTAAACTCGCAGCCTGAAAAGGACTTTAAGCATAGCGCACTTGCTTGGCTTTATTGTACATAAAAACAGAGAGAGAAGTATATTAATAAATCGATATTAAATAGCTGTTTGACCTAACCGAACTAAGGATTTAAACATGTCACAGAAAAAACCCGCCCGAAAAAGATCAAAGGCTGAAGAGATCTGCTGCCGGAAGCCAAGCCAACTGCTCATGTCACTGCTGCTTCCACTTGTTGTTGTTGGGGGTTATTATTGTCCGAGAATTGGTTTTACCGTTTTGGGACTTATAGCCCTGTTCATGATCATAGCTAGCCAACGCGGCCGCTTTTACTGCGGATGGCTCTGCCCAATGGGCGCATTTCACGAACGCTTCCTCTCCCTGGTCAGCCTGCACAGGCCGATCCTACCGGTATTCAAGTCGAGTTGGTTCCGATGGCTGCTTTTCGCTCTGATGATGAGCTTGATGACGTTCAGGCTTTTTACAGCCTGGGGAGATCCCAAAGCAATTGGTGGGGTCTTCCGGTCGATGTGGATCTTGTCAACGGGGATAGCCATCGGCCTGGGACTTTACTTCAAACCGAGAGTCTGGTGCACGGTCTGCCCAATGGGCTCTATGCAGGGAATAAGTAGCAAGAACACCTACCTCCTGACGGTGGAAGAGTCGTGCGTCCAATGCAAAAAATGTCAGAAGGTTTGCCCGATCTCTACCTACCCAGGTAGTTTCAAGCAGGATGAAGGACCAGGCCGGGTGCCCAGCATTGAATGCCTGCGCTGCTCAAACTGCGTGATGAACTGCCCGAAAAAAGCGCTGTCGTTCCAATAAAATCTGCTCGGGAAATATGTCGCAAGTTTTCTTGGGCTCGTTATTTCCAACTGACAAGTATTTCTACCCCCCCCCTCAAAATTGAAGATGCCTGTGAAGCTTTAAAGAAATATGAGAAAAACAGGCAAAAGTATTTGGTTGATCTGGTAAAAAGGAAAACTGATACATATTCAACCCAAATGGCTGACCTCTTTTGGCTGATTCTTATACCGATTTAACATTCTCAAGATCAGGTTTGCTTAGATTGTTGAGCGCCATTGCCAATGCCTTGTCAGCATTAGTTTCCTCTGTGAGGAGAATCTTCGTACCAGCATTGCCCAGGACATAACTTGGCCCTTTGCCAGCCTGATCATGATGTACGATCAGCACGTCAAGCCCATTTTCCAAAAGCCAATTGGCCACCTTGATTCCTTTGGTCTTCTCTTCTTTGAGACAAGGGGTACCAGTATATGTTTATCAGTGAACGACCAGTTCTTTCGTTGTAAGGCGATAAGCTGAAAAAAAGGCGCAAGATGATCTAGCCATTTTGCGCCTTTCCTTGTCGCCTAAATCTAGTTAAGCTCCTGGGGCTTCTGGGACATCATCACCATGGCATTCAGTGCAGTTAAATTGACCGGTGATCCCATTTTCTTTGGAACACGAGAAGTCACTGGTTGCTTCATAACTGCCTTCCTTCCATTCATTGAGATATGTAACAAGCTGGTATGCTGTGCTGGCAGCAACTCGGGCACAACGGTCTTTTCTCTCTTTACTCTTAAGTGATTTGTCAGCGGCTTTCATCCACTTACCAACCGAAAGATGACAAAGAGGAGAATTGCTGGTGGTGGTTGGTAATGTAGCGCTAATTCTTGGTTTGGTTGGAGTAAAAGTTGGCAACTCTGTCTCAGAATACCACTGCATAATGTCTTGGGCTATTTGGTGTCCAGCATGAGCGCCATCTATACGAGGGCCGATAATCAGGTTGGCAACAATATTAGCTCCCGCTGGAGAACCACAAATAGTCCCCCATCCGACCTGACCACCTTCAAGGAATACAAAAGCATCAGAAGGGAATGAAGCATAAGGTTCACCAATTTTTTCCCGTAGTTGAGTAAAGACACTATTAATAACAGCTGCACCACAAAAAACTCTGTACCATTCATTATAGGCGATCTCAGCAGTCTTCGCAGGATCTAGCTTTTTGTAGGGCCATGGCCATTTTTCAGTTTTCCCTCCCGTTGCCTCTGCAGATTTAATGAGGCCACCAACTTGGCTAAGAGCTACTCCTGCTGCCAATGCGCCTGTTCCTAAGAGCATTTTCCGTCTTGATACGTTGCAGGTTTCTACAGACTTTAACTCTTTCATTTTTAATCCTCCTGTTCACTCATTATCCTGAAAAAATACAGCTTCTAGCTGCACATGGACTTCACCATGTAATGCAGTAATATAAAGATCCTGTCGGCCTCTCCCTTTGGGTGACGGTAGAAAGTTAAGGGTACTGATTAACGGTATCACAATCAAAATCGATATAGCAATATGACATATTGTCGCAGGGGAGGATGTCAGCCGTTTAGCACTACTGAGGGTTCCATACGACACAATTAACTATCACTCAGGTCACCACAGGTCTTGAATTTTGAATTACAATCATTTAATGCTAGACGGGACTTATGGCAGTGAAATGCCACGAGTTCTTTGGATGTCCAAAAGTGAAATGCCCGATGTTTAACGAGAAAGAAAAAAGAAACTGTTGGGAGGTTGATGGATTATTAAACCCTTGCATAGAAGAGTTACGAAGTTTACTTATTTGATAATAAATTAACCTATTATAAAAACTGACCATCCACGAGAAGATCTACCTCCAAGGGCTAAACCAATATTCATTTTGAGCTCACTCTAATGCAATTTTTGTTTTGTAAAGCCTAGCTATATAATTAAATGGAATTCCACAATTGCCCACGGGTGGCTGCAAATTTGGGTAATTATATGCCTATTCTCTTTCCTTGTCGGTTTTGTAGATTCGGGATCCTGTTCATCTTCCTGGTTCAATCTTTGTTCAGAGAATTTATGATCCCTGCTCCTTGGGCACAATTGTTCCCAATTAACTTCATCTCAATGTTATATTTCAGGCAACAATCTTAGCGTTCTCCAGCTTCTTTTTGGAATAACGATTTACCCTCCAAGGCATGATGGCCGATAATCGCCGCAGAGGCGCTCCAGGCTTGGAGTCTGGTGCCGCCCGGAGTAAAAAGTTTGCCGTGGACATACTCTGGGAAACTCCACTTTTCCCCTCCCATCGCAAGGGCATTTGCTTGGTGAATTCCTTTCAGAAAGCGGCGTGCCAAATCGAACTTGCCACGCTGGGCCAGGGCCGCCACATATAAACCTGTTACCATGGGCCATAAACCGGCGTTCTGGTATTCAAAAGGCTTGTTTTTGAAGGCATAAGAAAAACTCATTTGCAGTGCCTCCCAATCCTTTTCCAGCGGCTTGATAACAGGATAAAATGCGGGTAATAGCTGTATTCCATCAGGAACCATCCCATCGTCGTTAATGTATACATCGACTCGTTCGCTTTGGTCTTTATCCGCCACTTTAAACAAGGAAGCCAATATATTAGCCAACGCATCAAAACGATATCCATAACCTTGGGGTGAAAAGAAGGACATCCAGTACTGGCCTGCACTATGAGAAGCGACCTCACTGGCTTTGCGATACATAACCTCATGGTAGGCGTCATCTGGAATCTCGTCGCCATCAGTAAACCAATAGTTATCTCGGATCAGATGCTTCAAATGAATGACCCGTTCCGCCAACATATGGTCGGCAGATTCGTGTACATGGCAATGTATGTTGCCCAGTTCGCGTTGCGCCTGCAAATAGAGTAGCTGGTCGTAAAGGACATAACCATGGTGGATATACTCGTCTGCCCAGTCACCAGTCTGAGGAACATACAGCAACCCTCGGTTATTGAACTCCCATGCGCCGAGCAAGAAACGGGTCTTTTCCATAGCTGGCAAGACTTTTTTGAGAAAATCAGCATCCCTGGTTACTTTCCAGTATTGGCCGCAACCAATGATAAACCATAGATCGGCATCCACTCGGCCGGTGGTACCTCCGTAGCTGACACGGCCGGAACCAGTGTCAACATTACTGGGTATTTCGCCATGCGGACCTTGGTGATTTGCAAGGGTGATCAGTGTGCGCCGAAATGTTTCCATCAGATCATGATCACCCGAGATAAGTGAAGAAAGTCCTATGATCACCCCGTCCCTGGCCCAGACACGTCTATAATTATCGTGTTGGCTCGGGCTGGCCAAAAAGCCATCAGTTGTAACGCAGTCATGCAGTAACTCCATTGCCTTTTGATACCCATCGGAAAATAACAGCTTGTCATTCATCGGCCTTATGAATCCTCCTGAATCCAACTTTTTTGCGGTCTTTGAATACATCTACGCCGGTGAGAAGTCCACCACAGCTCCCCATATCTTTAGTGAGTATCCTAGAGTATAGTTGTCCCTAGAGTGTGCCTACATCTTGCCATGCCGCAGGATTGAAACCAAAAGCCAGAACCCCATAATAGCTGCGACAACAAAACCGGTAAGTCCGATAATCGGGATCTCGTTCCATTTTGGTGGAATGTCAGCGAGAACGATGAGAGAAGATGCGACAATTAGGGAGGCTAGGAGAATGGCAAAGGGAATACGATTGCTGATCCGGTCATGGGTAAAAAACATCTCCTCCAGTCCCTTATGCACGAATTCAATTTTTATCTTTCCCTCCCGAGCCTGTTTAAAAATCGCCCGCACCTCTCCGGGGGTTTCCTTGAGGAGACCGAGAAGTTCAGCGCCAGTCTCAATAGCATCTCCAGCAATTCGTTTCGGACTCAGACGACTCGCCTGAATGCGTCGGATAAATGGTTCAGCATGTTTGACAATCTCAAATTCAGGATCCAACATCAGGCCCACGCTTTCAACAGCGCTTAACGCCTTCATCAAGAGAAAAAACTCTGGTTTTAATTGAATGCCATATCTTGTGACTATTTCCAAAAGCTGCTGCAACAATTTCCCTACTTCCAAGTGTTGCAGGGATTGATAGAGATGGCGGTCCATAAACTCAGCCAGATCCCGATTCAGTTCCCTTCTGTCCGGTTCTTTCTGGAAATTGGTAATCTTGAGCAGAGCATCACCTGCTTTTCGTTCATCCCTCTCAACAACTGCCATGATTAAATCAGTGAAATTTTCCTGGTCTTTATTACTTACCCGTCCCATCATGCCAAAATCGAGATAACAGACAATATTGTTCGGTAGGAAAAAGATATTGCCAGGATGTGGATCGGCATGGAAAAAACCGTGCACAAAGACTTGTTTCAAGATCAACAAAGCTCCGCGCTCGGCAAGTAGCTGCAGGTCATAGCTTTTCTGGCGAAGAAGATCAATCTCAGAGGCTTTGATTCCATCGATATATTCCATGGTGAGGATACGTTCCGTGCTTAATTCATGAAAAACTTTAGGAACGTAAATTGTTTCATCAGACAGAAACAAACCGGCAAAACGATCAATATGTGAAGCCTCGGTAAGATAGTCTATTTCTTTTTCAATGGTGCGGGCAAACTCCTCTACGACCTTAGTCGGTTGCTGGACTTCAATTTCTTCTAGGTGGCTCTCCATTAAAAAGGCAAGATGGAGCATTATTTCAGTATCGACTTCAATAATTTCACGAATTCCAGGACGCTGGGCCTTTACCACTACCTCCTCGCCGTTTCTGAGCAGAGCACGGTGAACCTGTCCTATGGAGCCTGCTGCCAGAGGGGCTTTTTCAAAATGCTGGAAAAGATCTTCCGGGACTTTGCCGGTTTCCGCTTTGACTATCTCCCTGACTTCTTCATATGAGAAAGGAGGAACGTTATCCTGTAATTTGGAAAGTTCCTGTACATATTCCAGAGGGATCAGATCTGGTCGGGTTGAAAGGATCTGGCCGAGTTTGATAAAGGTTGGCCCGAGTTCTTCCAGTGCCATTCTGATCCTCTCCGCCCTGGTGAATTTCTCTGTCTGTTCCCGGTGTTTTCTAGAGATCAGTTGCAGTCCTATTTCAATGTATTGCTCTATTTTCAGGCCTTCTACAAAGTCTTGAAAGCCGTATTTAAAGAAAACACGGAGTATTTGCTGGTAACGATCAAGGTGGCGGTAGGTGCGGCTTATTACACCAATTTTTCGTATGCTTAGTTTTGGCATCTACTATTTTGGTCCCTTATCTTTCAAAGTCTTAGACAGCTTCTTCACCTGTTTTTCTAACTTCAGCAGGTCATCACGGGTAGCAAGGTTCATTTTCTTCAGACTTTCTTTCACAACTTTATCCGTCTCGGCTGCTACTTCTTTTTTGGCCTCTCCGGACTTCTTCATGAGTTCATCCAGCAATTTTTTGCCCTCTTTTTCAGAAAGCTTTCCTTTTTTAATGATCTCTTTCACGAGTTCTTCGATCTTCTCTTTTGTTAAAGAAGCCAGCCCTGCACCTGTGAACATAATTTTTTTGATCAGATCAATCATTGCAATCCTCCTTTTTTGTTTTTGGTGAAGGTTGAGATCCCCAGAGGTTATCTATCGATTAATTACTTTTGCCTGCATCTCATACAGATGTTCGCAAACTATACAATGACACTCGCCGCTAACCAGATGGAAACGCTCCAACTCTGCCAAGGTTCTAGCAACTAATAAAGGCTATCATCACTATTGCCACAAAAGCAAGTAGGTCGGTATGGGGGGCGCAACACCAAGGTCACCGCTCCAGACTCATTACGCCTGGTGGAATGTATGTGGAAAAAAGTGATTCAGGAAAACTTGTAAGTCAGACTTTATATATAATAGGATTAATTATAGACAAAATATTTCAGGAGAAGATTATGGTAATAACTAAAAAGTGCTATTGTCTGCTAGCCGTGGCAACTGCCCTTGTGGTTGTCGTTGGACTAGCCTATCTCCAAGGATATCAGATACCAGAATGGAGCTTGTTAACATTTGCAGCGATAATTGCCATTGTCTTGGCTGTCTTTGTCTGCAACCGTTGTAGACAGCAGGAAGATGAACAGGATCCCGAATCTACAAAAACCGACAAGGAAAGAGAATAGACATATAATTATCCATAATGATCTTGCCCCGATTTAGTGGACACTTAGTTAAGCCGCTTTAAGCTTGGTCAAACTTAAGCTTTTCCTGCTAGTGCATTAAAGCATCACCACCCCAAAACCATTATGACTTGATGGTGGCTATCATCAGTCTACTTCCAGGTTTTCAAGTTAAAGATATCATCCTTATTCCCCCGGCAATCTCCTTGACTTTGTGATCTCCTTTATAAGAGCATGAAAATATAAATATCATGGTTGATGACTAGAGGCTTACAACTCTGAGCCTTGGTGAGTTAGAGACAATGTCCGCCTTTGTTTCCAAGCCCTAAATAAACGGAGACATCTTATGACGATGCAAAGGAAATTTAAATGTGAAGATTGCAACCATGAGTGGGAAGTACCATATGGCTCGGGGACAACCGGCAGGCAGATGGTCTGCTCGAAATGTGGAAGTTCTAATATTCACAGAATAGACTCAGGCGGCTTTGGCAGAGGGAGGGGTCTTGGCCCGGGAGGCGGAAGAAGACCATAGATAATTAAAAGGAGGATGACATGAAACTTTGCATAACATCCACAGGTAAAGGCATTGAGGCGAGCATAGATACTACGTTTGGCAGGGCACCCTATTTTCTAATTATTGATACGGAAACCAATGCTACAGAGGTAGTTGAAAATACTGCGGCTACTCAGGGACAAGGGGCGGGTATTGCCGCGGCCCAACTTGTATCGGATAAAGGTGTTGGCGGCATACTTACAGGCTATGTAGGTCCAAATGCACTTAGTGCTTTACGGGCCTCAGGTATTAAAGTTTTTGAAGGAGCATCTTCCCAAGACACGGTAAAAGAGGCCCTGGCCAAGTTCAATAAAGGTGAATACAACGAGGCCCCGGCTCCATCGGAAGTCCCTCCCTGTGAACCAGGCCGGGGCAGAGGGCCTGGACGGGGTATGGGACGGGGCAGAGGGCGATGCAGACAGGATTAGCAGAGACATTATGGCCCGAAGTTATTACAGCCTATCATGAAAAACCCTTCCAGACACCAGTAATCGGGGTGACCGGCGGCAAAGGGGGGGTCGGCAAAACCACGGTCGCTGTCAATATTGCCTGCGCCCTGGCGGGCCTGGGGCATGAGGTTGCATTAGTGGATGGTGACGTGGATGCCCCTAATGGTGCCATTCTTCTGGGTATGGCTCTGGAAAATCCCGTCGATGTCTTTATTAGCATGCCGCTCATCGATGAAAATAAATGCACCTCATGCGGTGCCTGCGTTGAAGTCTGCCGCCTTAACGCCCTGTTCCACCCTAAGGATAAAGCTCCTGTGTTGTTAGGAGCATGTAATGGCTGTGAAGCTTGCCTTCTGGTATGCGAGACAAATGCTATAGATCGAGGCAAAAAAGCTGTTGGTAAGACCTATAAGACGAATCGGGGGAATTTGACCCTTTATACCGGAGAACTCATCCCCTCACTGGAAGAAAGCGCAATTGTTGTGGAAAAACTCAAAGAGAGGGTGTTTCAGGAAGCAGCGGATTTTGACATAATTGTCGTGGATACCTCACCCGGCGCCCATTGTAATGTCATTAAAGCCTTGCAAGGCTCAGACCGCGTAATAACGGTAACTGAGCCTACCCCACTTGGCGCCCACGACTTTGAGCTTATTTTGAAACTCCTGGACATCTTTGAACTCAAGGGCACCGCATTTCTGAACCGGGCTGATTTACCTTCGCCAAAGGAGGCGATACAGAGAATTGCTCAAGAACATAACACCTCTGTTGCCGCGGAACTCAATACAGACGACTTACTTATCAAGAGTTATGTGTCAGGTACCCCGATTGTAACAATGTTTCCGGAGTCAGCAAGTGCAATGACCTTTATTCGGTTAGCCCATGAAATTGCCCGGGAGCACCTGACATGAGAGAAGTCGTGATACTCAGCGGCAAAGGGGGAGTCGGCAAATCATCTATTGTCGCCTCGCTAGGTGTTATCTATGCCCGGGAACATAAAGTGGTGTTGGCTGATACTGATGTGGATGCACCTAACCTTGACTTGGTCTTGGGAGCCAAGCTAAGAAATTCGGAGGAGATCACAGCATCCTCCAAGGCTTTTATCGATTATGACAAATGCATCGGCTGCATGATGTGCAGGGACGTTTGTAAATTTTCTTCGATAATTGGTACGGAGCAGCCCATAATTATTCCCTATTCCTGTGAAGGGTGTGGCGCATGCACTGTCATCTGCCCTGAAGACGCCATCGAGATAAAAGAGGTGGTCAATGGGCAGCTCAACATATTTGACGCTGAAAATATGCTGCTTGTCGCGGGAGAGCTTCATATTGGCGAAAGCAGTTCAGGTCGTCTCGTCGATATCGTCAAAAAGAGAGCAAGGCAGGAAGCAGAGAATTCCCAGGTGGAAATGATATTCATTGATGGACCACCAGGCATTGGCTGTCCGGTCATTGCATCAGCAAAAGGTGCTGACTATGTGGTCCTGGTAACCGAACCGACGCCAGCAGCTCTAAATGATTTGAAACGGGTGGTTGAGGTCGTCAAACATTTCAGGATACCGTTGGGTATAGCACTGAACAGGTCCGATATCCACCCTGAATCGAACAGAGCAGTAAAACAATTTGCCCAAGACAACGGTTTTTCCATTCTTTCAGAAATACCTTACGATAAAAGTATGCCAATGGCGGTCGCGAATGCTCAACCTGTTATCTCAGCTTATCCCTCGGCTCCGTCTTCGCTGGCATTAGGCAAGCTTGCAGCGGCTTTGTCCGAAAAAATCAATGAGTTGCCATGAAAAAGGGCGTTGCCTCAATCGAAAAGATGTTACTGGGCGGAGTACTTGTGAAGTGGAGAGATTTATATGGAATCCTCGGAAAAAACAGCCTGGCTGTCCATTCTGACCAACGTGCTGCTGGTAGGGATAAAAACCGCTGTGGCCTTGATCTCCGGCAGTTTGGCTGTTACCGCTGACGCTATCCACTCCCTGTCTGATGTTGTTTCTTCAGCCATTATCCTGATTGGTATTAAAATTTCAGGACGTCCCGCCCGTGGCTTCCCTTACGGACTGTATAAGGTAGAAAACCTGGTTGCAATGGTGACCTCTTTCTTGATTTTTTTTGCTGGGTACGAAATTATCAAGGCAGTATTTATTGAGTCCTCCAGGCCTCTTCCTACACAACTCCCCTTGTCCATAGCAGGTATTGGTTTAACCATTCTAATTACCTGGCTGTTTTCCAGATATGAGCTTAAAAAGGGTCGGGAAACAGGATCACCCAGTTTGGTTGCTGACGCCCAGCATATCTGGACTGATATGCTCTCCTCACTGGTCATCCTGGTGGCGCTTTTGGGTAGCGCCTTTGGGTTTGCCATAGATAAATATGCCGCGGTAATAGTAGTCGTCTTTATTGCCCGGTCCGCCAGTGCCATCTTACTTGACTCTGTCCGAGTCCTTCTCGACGCCTCCCTTGACCATGGCAGCCTGACCAGAATCCGTGAAATCGTACTTGCAGACCCGCGCGTAGCGGAAATTAATAATATTTGGGCCAGAAATGCCGGGCGTTACAAATTTGTCGAGTTGGATTTAATACTCCGGGTAAGAGAATTTGAAAAAGGACATCGCTTATCGGAAGAGATTGAAAACCGGGTGAAGATGGAGATTGCCCAGGTAGATCGTGTCCTGATTCATTTTCAGCCCCAGCAGCGTGACCTGCTTACTTTTGGGATTCCTCTTGCCGAAGACAGGATAAGCATTTCAGATCATTTTGGTGAGGCGCCTTTTTTTAGACTTCTCAGTTTACAGCGTAAAGAAGGCGAAATTATCGACGAACGTTTACTGAAGAATCCATACCTCCATGAAGAGAAAGCCAAGGGAATCAAGGTGGCCAATTGGCTGTTGGAAAATGGGCTTGACGTCTTGATCTCACACAATGATCAATCCGGCAAAGGACCAGGTTTTGTCTTGGGCAATGGTGGTGCGGAGATCCTTATCACTAAAGAAACCAATTTTGAAAAAGCCTGGGAAATGGTGCAACGCGAGCAGAGAAAAAAGGGGGCCATGGTTTGAGCAAAGGAGGGAAGACATGATGGATGAAAAACAAATCCGGGAAGCCTTGCAGACCGTTCTGCATCCAAAGTTAAAAAAGAGTCTCATCGATATCGGCATGCTTCGCAACATCTCAATCAAGGGTGATGTGGTCACACTCACCCTGGCTTTGAGAAGCGCTCGATCTCCCCTTAAAAAGGTATTGATAAGCGAAATAGAAAAGGTAGTGGGTGCGTTGCCGGAGGTTTCTTCGGTCCAAGTGGAGGTCATTGCTTTAAGCCGGGAAGAGTTTGAACGATTGTTTCCCAAGGCCCCGTTAAAAGGCATTGAAAAAGTAAAACATTTTCTGGCGGTAGCCAGCGGCAAAGGAGGTGTCGGCAAGACCTCCCTCGCGGTTAATGTGGCTTTAGCTCTTGTAAAACAGGGTTATAAGGTTGGGCTTTTGGATGCTGATGTCTATGGACCAAGCGTGCCTTTGATGCTGGGTATTTCAGGAGCACTGGACCAAGAGGACAATATGATTGTTCCCAAGGAAAAGTATGGATTGCGAATTATATCATTGGGTATGACTGCTGGTCAAAATGAAGCTTTTATTTGGCGAGGACCGCTTGTTTCTAAAATGATCCATCAGCTGCTGAATCAGGTGAGGTGGGGTGAACTCGATTATCTGGTTATCGACCTTCCCCCTGGAACCGGTGACCCATCAATTGCAATTACTCAGGCTATTCCCCATTGTTCGATTTTGATGGTAACCACCCCCCAGGAAGTTGCGTTGGCAGATGTGCGCCGGGCTATCGGACTTTTTAACAAGACTGGGCAGACTATCGTCGGTTTGGTCGAAAACATGTCCTATTTTCTCTGCAGTCATTCTGCACAACCAATTGAGATCTTTGGCCGCGGAGGTGGAGAGCAACTCAGCCAAGAGACAGACCTTCCCCTGTTAGGCAGTATTCCACTCGATCTCGAAGTCCGGCAAGGTGGAGATAATGGAGTTCCATTAATGGTGTCAGCACCACA
>DAOVJK010000287.1 GCA_030673265.1 Pseudomonadota bacterium
AATGCTGTTGGCCAGATCGTTGTAAATGCCGTTTTCGCCGAAAAAATGTAGATATTTTCTGGCAAGTTCAACCCGGAGCAGTTCATCGGTCGTCTCCTCCACCGGTCGCCAATACATCTCCTCGCGGCGGCCACGGAACGAACTGAGGGTTGCCATGGCCTCATCGCTTTTCATGACCAGGCGGCGTAAAAGGACGTGGCGGTAAAATGGCGCCCGGTAGTATGACGCCAGCCAGTCTTCGTCGTCTTTCAGGTTCTGCAGAGTGGCCTGGGGGTCGCTCTTGGTGGAGAGGATGAAGCGGTATCTGAAATTGTCATAGATGCCCTCGCCCACCGATAAAATCGAGAAAAGGATGACCAAAAAGCAGAGGGCGTTGGCAGTAATGGTAAGGAAATACTGTTTAAGGGTTTGCTTGATTCTTTTTCGCTCCGGCGATTTTGCGGGAAAGCGTTTGGCAAGGCTCCGGCCTTTGCTGATCAGCGGGAGTGACAGAATGACGCTGGCGTTTCTAAGAAAACACCAGCTGGATCTTTTCAAGACTTCTTCCTCAAAACGTTTGATATCAATAGTGTCCCGGCGTTGGGCCGCCCAGATAAACCCGTCTTCAAGGCCGAATGATTGCAAGGGTAACACCGACTTGGGTCTTTCAATGATCGCATCGTCCGCGCTGCTGGCAAGTTCATGTTCACCGAAGGCGCTGACCGGAAAGACCTGGAAGTTCTCCTTCGTGACCGAATATTTGAGGGCATCGATCAGGGCTTTGTGGGGCGGCTCCGGTTTTTTTTCCAGAAACCGGTGGAGTTCCCGGTATTCATTCTCCGGGGTGGTATAGCGCAGAGGGCTTCGGCGGTCCCATTTGTTGATCAACAGGGCCAGTGGGATATCGAGGGTCGGCCCTTCCCTGTTCTCGTTTTTCAGGATGGCAAAGGCCTGCTCCAGCTTCAGCAGTTCCCCGGTCAGCGGCTGGCTTTTTTCATCTTCGGGGCGGGGGACTTCTGCCAGCACCAGGATGCCGTCCATGGCGCTCAGGTGCTCACGCAGCCGTTTGGCCATGTCGTCATTGGAGATGGCTGGATCGATGAGTTCGCCGGAATAATCAATAAGCTCTACCGGGTAAGTGCGGTGGTTGGGGGTGGTGAAGTGGTAAAGATAACGGAGGGGCTCGGCCCGGTTGGGATTCGGCGGAGGGAGTTCGCCCCGGGAGAGGCGCTCAATGGCCTTCTCAAGCCATATTTTCCCTAGATGAAAAGCAGAGGCCTGATCGCCGACATCCCAGGTTTCCGGGGCGCCTTGCGGCTTGGGCATGCCAACCGGTTCAAGGATCCAGGTGCAGGTGAATTTACTGGGATGGGCGATGCATTTCATCGCCAGCGCAGCCAGGATACAGGTCTTGCCGGAAGCGGCCCGGCCGTAAACCGCGAAACGGTAAGCTTTCTGATATTTGTTTATCATGCTCCACCACCAGCGGATTTTACCGGGCAAAGCGGCCGGAAGGGATATAACCGCACTATCAGTTTGATTTTATTCATTAATCTCCGTTTGGTGTTAAGCAAAAATCATTAAATAGTTTACCATAATTTGTGTCAACGAGAAAGAATTGGTTGGCAGGTTTTCCTTATCGCCATTTTCCCCGATGCATCAGTTGCCCCCCCTTCACCCCAGGCAAGGGTTCCCTGATTGAAGTGGGCATTGCAAATCAGTGCGGGCGCGAGTTGCCGGTGGTTGTCTTGCGGAGCATGCCGCTTGCCTGCATCAGCCACCAGCTGGAAACGTTTTGTCGCCAAGCGGCTGGGTCATCATGGTCAGGCGGGGGTACCACACCACCAAACGATAGCTGTTTACTTTTGGCTGGTGATTTGAGACTGCCGGCAATAAAACCATTTGCTGATGCCGCGAGGTAGCCGTTCACTTCCTTGCCCGGGAAATCGTTGGTGGGTAGGATGACGAGCCGGGCGTCGCCGCGTAGCAGGATGCGGCCATCAATAAGATTCAGGGTCTCCAGGGAGCGATGACTGGCACCGCTGTAACTGAGCATGAACCGCACCGGCCCGGTGCTGTCAACGATAGAGCTGGAGGAAACCGTTTGCTGGTAGGTCTGTTGCATCCTGGTGAGCATGCCGGTCACGCCGAAGGGAATCAGTTCCTGGTCGCTGAGTTTCGCAGCCAGGGCCGCGCCGAGCTGTTGCTCCGCAATCTGCATGCTGGTTTTTTTCAGATTAGGATTAATTTTGCCGTCCTGGTCAATCTTGGCAACGGTTTTGCCGACATTGACAACCGCTACACCGATTTTCAGGGCCGGAAATAAAAATGAGACCGGGTCTGCCAGGCTGTTGAACCACTCGGTGGAGGTCGGCTTTCGGCCCTGGCGAAGTTTTTGGGGTACCTCCCAAAGCGTATAAAAAAATGGCGTCCAGGTTTTCAGGATACTTGGCGGCGCACCCACTTCTGACTGCAGCCCCTTATCACTCATTTTACTGTAACGCCGCAGCAGATCATGATAGTTGTTGCCGGCCTCGAAAAGTCTCCTGAATGCGGCGGTTTTGACGGAGGTAGCTATGCCCCGCCTGGCCAGAGCATGGAACAATGCCTCATCGCGGAATTTCATGAGGGCCCTGATCGTCTGTTCATCGCCCTGGAGCAGAGCCTGAATTACGGTTTCGTGCAGATCCGGCGGATACGGTGATCGGCCCAGTTCCGGATAACCGTAGAGCAAATCGATGCTCAGCAGGCCGCGAAGACGCAGAAGTTCTTCACCTTCCGGCAGGGCGAGCAGATCCCAGATTCTCGGGTCGCCAAGATAGATGTCAAACATGTTGTGGTTACCGGCCGCGACCCTGACCAGCCTGGGCCAGATCGTGGCGCGGAAAGCAAGGCGGAAGGATTCATTGCGCCGCAGCCGTAAGCGTATTTCTGGGCCGTATTTGAGCACCATATTGAGCAGGGAAGCCAGTTCGGCATCGGCTTTGTCCATCTTCACGGTAAGGATTTCCCGCAGCCACTGATCGTATTCAAAACCACTTTCATCGGTACGGTTGAAAAGGAAGATCACTTCACTGCCAACCAGACCGCGCCGGTATAGCCTGCTGATCAAGTCCGCATTGTTTAGCAGGGCCTCGGTGAGCAGATCTGCATTCATTGGCGCAGCATGCAGCACGTAAAGATTGACAAGAAAATCATAATCATCCCCTGACGACTCAAACAGACGGAGCAGGAGAGTTGGTTTGTCGGCAACTGCGAACAGCGCGGCGCTTTCCGGATGTTCTTCCAGAAAAGGCATGAGTCCCAGGTAGTTGCCGAGATCGGCGAGCAGGGTCATCTGTTTGCCGTAAGCCAGGGAATCCACCTGGCGGAGCATGGCAAACCAACCGGCATTGAGCTGGAGAAAACGGTCCGCAGCCTCCGTGGTCCATCCTTCCTGAATAAACTTTTTGCGCATCTCAAGATAGAAGGCAGGCTTGTCGAAACGGACTTCGGCGGTGGCGGGTGGCTCCATGGTTTCCTGGATTTCAGGCTGGGTCGGCGCTTTGAGGTAATAACTAACCGGGACCCCGACCACAAGCACCGCAACCAGGGTCACCAAAAAGGTTTTGATTATTCGTCGCCACATTTCTTTTTTCCTTTTTAGCAAAAGTAGCCGCGGCAGCTGAGCAGGGTCTGAGGATCTGAGCCATTAACGGCGGTAGGCAAAATGGCTGAATTTCCGGTTGTCATGCCGGTGATTCTGACTGCGTTCTACCCAGAACTCCATAAGCCCGATCATCCCACCCGCATGCGGCGCTGCCACCTTGGTGCCTCACACAGCTCCCAAAGGCTGCTTGGTCGACTCCTCCTCTCACTCTCTGATCGATGGGAGTCTGGAACTTATGTCGTTAGGTATGATTATGAAGCAGGAGCATTGGCGAGTCAATGGTCTGAGGTGTTTTTTGCCGATAACATTGCTAGTGTCTGGGGTCGGGCATGCTAACTAACTGAAAATATAAAGATTAATTGTGA
>DAOVJK010000216.1 GCA_030673265.1 Pseudomonadota bacterium
AAATTGACCGGCGGGCTCAATATCCCCGGCCTTTTTTAAGTAGAGTTTTTGTAACTATGCCGTGTAATAACCGGGGGTTCAGCCTGCATTTTAAAAGGAACATGAAAAAATACGGTTGAACATCGAACAGGGAAGCCGCTGCGCTTTATCTGGATATCGAAAGGACCATATTCAAAATTCGATGTTGAATGTTCAACGTTCAATTATTGTCATGCCACAACCTAAAGCCTTAACAGTTACATTTCGGGGGTTCCGTTAGTTTCGCGGATGCACCTGAAATAGTTACGGAGTTTTTGAATGAATGTTGTCCCGCCCGCTCTGGCCAGGCTGATTGATGATCTGAATCGTCTGCCCGGTATCGGTAAAAAAACCGCGACCCGTCTGGCCCTGCATATCCTGCGGCGACCGGCCGTTGAGGCCCACGACCTGGCCCACGATATCGCCAATCTGCACGAGGCCATTAATCTCTGCTCAAATTGTTTTGCCTTCTCCGAGAGCGATCCATGCCTGATCTGCGGTGATCCCGGGCGTGATCCCGACTTGATCTGCGTGGTTGAAGGTCCGGCCGATCTGATGGCCATTGAGAAGGTTGCCTCGTTCAAGGGCCAATACCATATTCTCCATGGGGTTTTATCGCCGATGGACGGAGTTGGCCCGGCCGAGATCAGGATAGATGCTCTGTTGAGCAGGGTGAGGAGGCAGGGCGTTGCCGAGGTGCTGCTCGCAACCAGTTCAACGGTGCCGGGTGAGGCGACGGCGGCCTATCTGGCCAGCCGATTGCAGTCTCTGCCGGTCAAGGTTACCAGGCTGGCCTGTGGGATCCCTATGGGTATGGATATAAAATATGCCGATGAACTGACCTTGGCCCGGGCCATTGCAGCGCGTCAGGAGACCGGTTAGTGTGGGCTGAGACCTTGTTTGCGAGGCCGGTAAATGCGAATTTTATCAATTGTTAATTTGTCATTAGCACCAGACCTGCCCAGCTGTTTCGGTGCCACTTCTTTAGTGGTGCTGACCTTGATTTATTCTTGACAGGAAAGGAGAAAATTGTTAATTAATTTCCCCTTAGCTGTTTGGGATCATAGGTTAATCCATTTGCCTGGCAAGTGGTAACATGATTCCTGGTTGGTCTTAAATAGGCGCGTAGCTCAGTTGGTTAGAGCGCTTGCTCGACACGCAAGAAGTCGGCGGTTCGAATCCGCCCGTGCCTACCATTTTTTATTGAGATTTATTGAAGTTTGATGGCCTTGGTCTTTATCAGGCCACGATATAGGCAGGTTGGCGCAGCCAATGTGCTTATTTTTTTTTATTATATAAATTTATTTGCAGGTGGATTGGCTGATGGCCGATTGTACAGTATCAGTAGCCGGAACCGATAAAAGTGTGGTCGTTGCTATCGGCAACCCTTTAAGTGATTCCTTGAAAGAGCTGCTCTCCAAGAAGCAGCGTAAGCAAGCGGTTGCTTTCCGGGTCAACGGGGAATTGTACGATCTGTCCACTCCTGTCGAGCGTGATATGGAGGTCGAGTTTGTCCTGGGTGATTCTCCGGATGGTCTCGATATTATCAGGCATAGTACGGCCCATCTTCTGGCCCACGCGGTTGTCGATCTGTTTGGCGCCGAGGTCAAGGTTGCCATTGGTCCTTCGACCGATGACGGCTTCTATTATGATTTTGATCGGAGTGAAGCCTTTAATCCTGATGATCTGGAGAAGATCGAAACCAGGATGCTGCAACTGGCCGGTGGCGTTCACCCGTTTGTTCGCGAGACGGTGACCATTGCTGAGGCCCGGCGGATTTTTGCGGAGAAGCAGCAGGGATATAAACTTGAGATTCTCGACGAAATTGAGGATGACACGGTCAGCCTCTACAAGGTCGGTGAGTTCGTCGATCTTTGTCGCGGCCCCCACGTCCCCCACAGTGGTCTGCTTCAGGTCTATAAACTGACCAGACTGGCCGGGGCATATTGGCGCGGTGACGAGAATCGGACCATGCTCCAGCGGATTTACGGCACTGCCTTCTCCAGTCCCAAAGACCTCAAAAAATATCTCCTGATGCTGGAAGAGGCCAAGAAGCGGGACCATCGTAAACTGGGCCGTGAGCTAGGTCTGTTCACCATGCAGGACCAGATCGGTCCGGGACTGGTGCTCTGGCAGCCGAAAGGCGCTTTGATGCGCAAGCTTATCGAGGATCAGTGGCGGGAAGAGCACTATCGTCATGATTACGAGTTGCTCTATACGCCGCATATCGCTAAACGAGATCTTTGGCAGACTAGTGGCCATCTTGATTTTTATGGCGAGAACATGTACGCCCCGATGGATATCGACGAGGTCAGTTATCAGCTCAAGCCGATGAATTGCCCTTTTCATATCGCCATCTACAATACCGGTAAGAGAAGTTATCGGGAATTTCCGATTCGCTGGTGTGAGTTGGGGACCGTCTATCGTTATGAGAAGACCGGCGCTTTGCACGGTTTGATGAGGGTTCGGGGTTTTACCCAGGATGATGCCCATATCTTCTGTCTCCCCGAGCAACTTGAGGAGGAGATCTACAATATCCTTGATCTTAATATGAGGGTTTTGCGGTTGTTCGGTTTTGACCAGTACGATATCTATTTGTCCACCCGGCCTGAGAAGTCTGTTGGCAGCGATGAAAACTGGGCGCGGTCGACCGAGGCTTTGAAGATGGCCCTTGACAAAAAAGGGTTTGCTTACGAGATGGATCCCGGCGAAGGGGTATTCTACGGGCCTAAGATCGATATCAAAATTAAAGATAAACTGGGACGTTCCTGGCAATGTTCAACGATCCAGGTGGATTTCAATTTGCCGGAGCGTTTTAAGTTAAGTTACACCGGCACCGACGGTAAGGAGCACCAGCCGATCATGATCCATCGGGCTCTGATGGGTTCTCTGGAGCGTTTCTTCGGGGTAATGATCGAGCATTATGCCGGGGCCTTTCCGGTCTGGCTGGCTCCAGTTCAGGCCCGGTTAATGAATATAACCGACGCCCAGCTTGATTATACCAATAAAGTGTATGCAGAGTTAAGGCAGTTGGGGGTGAGGGTTGAAAAGGACACCCGCAACGAAAAACTCAACTACAAGATTCGTGAGGCCCAGCTCCAGAAGATTCCTTATATGCTGATTGTTGGCGATAAGGAAATGGCAGAGAGCGAAGTTACTATCCGCTTGCGCGATGGTGAAAATCTGCCGGCCATGAAGATTGCAGATTTTGCCGAAATGGTCCAGCGCCAATGTAGTGAGGAAAAGGCACTGGCCGATTAATTGCGTAGTCGGCGGCTCCCGCCTGCCATTTTTTTACGGGATCATTTGTTGCGTATGCGTTAAAAGCTTGAAAAGTCATGGCCTTATATGCTATGGATATCAGCTGTCTTGAAAAAGTGGCTCGCTGATGTTTCGTGAAAATGTAAAAACTTGTTTGTGATCGGGCAGGGTAATTCTTGTCGGTGGCAGGCAACTGCTTGATATTTATAGGTATTTGGGCGATTAGCCCCGTGGCGGCTGTAATATTATTAGCCTGAATTAGCCAAACAAATCTGGATCGGGAGGTAGCGGTATTAAAGGAAGGAGAAGAGCTCAGGACAAAGGCAGGGAAGTCAGGGCCAGGATCAATGCGGAGATTAACTGTCCCGAGGTTCGCCTGATCGGCGCCGAGGGGGAGCAAGTCGGGGTGATCGCCAGTAGTAAAGCTCTGGAGATGGCCGATGAATCCGGACTCGATCTAGTTGAAGTCTCGCCTACAGCCGAGCCGCCGGTCTGCCGGATCATGGATTTCGGTAAGTATCGCTATGAACAGAGTAAAAAACAGGCCGAAGCCAAGAAGAAGCAGACCGTCGTTGAAGTAAAAGAGATCAAATTACGGCCCAAGACTGAAAAGCACGATCTTGATTTCAAGGTAAAAAATATTCGCAAATTCCTGGCGCAAGGCAACAAAGTTAAGGTTACCTTGAGGTTCAGGGGGCGTGAGATCGTTTATGCCGGGACCCTGGGCAGGGAAGTTCTGCAAAAGATCGGTGAATCTCTGCTGGACGTTGCTGATATAATTCAGCATCCAACCATGGAAGGTCGGCAGATGGCGATGTTCCTTGGTCCTAAAAAGACGAACTAAGCAAGGCGTTCCGCGGCTTGTTGTTTTTTGTAATATACATCTATGAATGTCAGCTTCCGGTTTTGACGAAGCTGACGTATTATTTAAAGGAGTTGTGTTATGCCTAAAATGAAAACCAACAGGGGAGCCGCCAAGCGGTTCAAGGTTAGTGGTTCCGGGAAAATTATGCGTCGGAAGGCTTTTTCCAGCCATATCCTGACTAAAAAGACCACCAAGAGGAAAAGGGGACTGCGTCTGGCCGGTGAGGTTGATTCCACCAATGTCAAGACCGTCAAGAGAATGCTGCCTTACATGTAGGGTTGTGGTTTTAGTATCATTGCAGTAAGCGATTAAATATCAATAAAGGCCTGTTCGTTGGGTCGTTTTTAGTGGCAAGGAGACAACAATGTCTAGAGTAACACGCGGATTTAAGGCGCGTCGTCGTAGAAATAAGGTTTTGAAGATGGCCAGGGGCTATGTTGGCGGCAGACATCGCCTGTACCGGACTGCCACCGAGGCAGTTGATCGCGCTCTGGCTTATGCCTACCGTGATCGCAAGGTCCGTAAACGTGATTTTCGCCGGTTGTGGATTGCCAGAATTAACGCTGCCGCTCGTCTTAACGGCATGTCTTACAGCAGATTGATTGGCGGTCTCAAAAAATCTGACATTGAACTGGATCGTAAAATCCTGTCCAATATGGCTATTATGGATCCCAGTGCCTTCAGCCAGGTTGCCAAAGCGGCTTCCTGATCGTCTGCATTCTGGTCTATTAATAGCATGGAAGAAGAACTTCACCAGTTAAAGACCGAAGCTTTGGCTCGGCTTGGCGAGATTAATCAGCCTGCCGGCCTTGAAGAGTTCCGGGTTAAGTACCTTGGCCGCAAGGGTTTGTTCTCCGGACTCATGAAGCAGTTGGGCCAGGTTGATCCTGGAGAACGCCCGCGCTTGGGGCAGCTTGCCAACAGTGTCAAGGCGGAGGTGGAAACGGCCTACGCTGAGCACCAGACAGCCGTTGCCGATTCTGTCGGCCAGGCGTGTGATATAGCTCTGGATTTGAGCCTGCCCGGGCGGACCATTCCCTTGGGACGTCTTCATCCGGTGACCCAGATAATGGATGAGATTTGCGGGATCTTCGAAGGTCTTGGCTTCGCTGTGGCCGAAGGTCCCGACATCGAGACCGATTTCTACAACTTCGAAGCGCTGAACATCCCCCCGCACCATCCGGCGCGGGACATGCACGACACTTTCTATTTCAGCGAGTCTGTCCTGTTACGGACCCATACTTCGCCCATGCAGATCCGGGCCATGGAAACCAAAAAGCCGCCGCTGCGCATGATTGCCCCCGGCAAGGTTTATCGCTGCGATTCTGATATTACCCATACTCCAATGTTCCATCAGGTCGAAGGCTTTCTGGTTGATGAGAAGGTTTCCTTTGCCGATCTCAAGGGCGTGCTGTCGGTATTTATAGCCAGAATGTTCGATGAAAAAACCCCGATTCGTTTCCGGCCCAGTTTTTTCCCTTTTACCGAACCGAGCGCCGAGGTGGATATTGGCTGTGTAATCTGCGGCGGTTCTGGTTGTCGGGTCTGTAAGCATACCGGCTGGCTTGAGATTCTTGGTTGTGGCATGGTAGATCCCAA
>DAOVJK010000097.1 GCA_030673265.1 Pseudomonadota bacterium
GTTTGATCCTGATCTCCAACAGTCGTTCGATATCTTCCCTGGTCACATCCCGGACCAGTTTTTTACGGAATGGCAGAAGAGATTGGTCGATGGTTTCAATTACGGCTTCAAAGGACTTGCACTCCTCAATCTCCTTATAAAGCCTTTCCTCGATAAATATCTGCTCAAGCAGGTGGCCATGGAGCTTTTCCCTGTTGCGATCAAGATCGATATGCAACTCTTGCTCAAGATCGTCTTTCAGCTTGGCGGTGTTATGGGCCAGAACCTCGTTGACCCCGATAATAACCGGTCGATTTTCCTTAATGATGGTCAGGTTGGGGCTGACCGGAACTTCACAGTCGGTGAAGGCGTACAGGGCGCGAATGGTCTCAGCTGCATAGATACCGCGGGCCAACTTGATCTCAACCTCGACATTCTCGGCGGTATAATCGTTAATCGACATGATCTTGATCTTGCCGGCCCGGGAGGCTTTCTCAACGCTCTCGATCAGAGATTCGGTCGTCGTCGAGTGGGGTATTTCGCTGATGGTAATGGTTTTTTCATCTTTTTCTTCAATCCTGGCCCGGCACTTAATCTTGCCATTACCCTGATTATAACCACTTATATCAACCAGTCCTCCCTTTGGGAAATCCGGATATATCTCAATATCTTCGCCCAACAGGATCTGCTTCTGGGCCGCGAGTAATTCCTGGAAATTATGGGGCATGATCTTGGTAGCCATCCCGACGGCAATACCTTCGGCCCCGAGCATCAACAGCATCGGCAACTTAGCGGGCAGAGTAATCGGTTCCAACATCCGGCCATCATATGAATCTGCAAAATCAGTCAGGTCCCGGTTGAACATGGTCGCCCGGGCCAGTGGGGTCAGACGGCATTCGATATAACGGGCGGCCGAGGCCTTATCTCCAGTGAAGATGTTACCGAAGTTGCCCTGCCGCTCAATCAGAAATTCTTTGTTGGCCAGATTAACCAGGGCCGCGAAGATGGAGGCATCACCGTGGGGATGCAGCTTCATACAATCGCCAACCACATTAGCCACCTTGTGAAAACGGCCATCATCCATATTCTGGAGGGTCTGGAGAATTCTTCTCTGCACCGGCTTCAGACCATCACTGATATCAGGAATGGCCCGCTCTCTGATCACGTAGGAAGTGTAATCTAGGAAATTGCGGTCAAACAGTGTATGTAGTTCGCCATAGTGGGTTAGAGCGTTCATGATGTCTATGCAGTTTCCTTGCTAGTATCTGGCCATAAATGGTCTTTTTCCCGACAACTTCGTCGCTTCATTCTCGAAAAACATCCTCATTCCTGAACAGCCACTCACTAACCGAGCGGATCATCGCTCAAATTATCCATAATATATTCTTTACGAACCGGCGTGTTCTTGCCCATATAAAACTCCAGCAGTTTAGGGACATCACTGAGCTTATCAATGGTCACCTGCTGTAACCGAATATCCGGACCAATAAACTGTTTGAATTCTTTGGGGGAAATTTCACCGAGACCTTTAAAACGGGTGATCTCAACCTTAAGTTTCTTTTTGCCACGCCCGCTCAATTTTTTTTCGGCTGCCTTCCTCTCTTTTTCAGAATAGCAATAACAGGTTTCCTGTTTATTCCTGACCCTGAAGATCGGGGTTTCCAAGATATAGACATGGCCCCTCTTCACCAGCGACTCAAAGTAATGGAGAAAAAAGGTCAGGAGCAGATTACGGATATGCAGGCCGTCGACATCTGCATCGGTGGCCATAATGACCTTGTCATAACGCAAGGTTTCGACGGAATCCTCAATATTAAGGGCCCGCATCATATTGTACATCTCATCGTTCTTATAGAGCAGGGTAAGTTGCTGGCCGAAAACGTTCATCGGTTTACCCTTCAGAGAAAAAACCGCTTGGGTCATGGGATCACGGGAACTTACTATTGAACCGGAAGCAGACTGGCCCTCGGTAATAAAGACCATATTGTCCCGGCCGTCCTTGGAAGGCTTGTTCTTGCTGGGATGATATTTACAGTCCTTAAGCTGGGGAATCTTCAGGGCAACCTTTCTGGCCTTGACCTTTGCTTCCTTACGCACCTGTTGCAGATCTTTACGGACCTTGGCGTTATGCTGAATCTTCTGAATAACTACATCGGCCAGTTCGGTGTTCTTGTAAAAATAATCAATCAGGACATCCTTGACCTGATTGACAATCCAACCCCGGATATCCGTATTGCCCAACTTGTTCTTGGTCTGTGACTCGAAGATCGGATCCTTAATCTTGATGGCCACGGTCCCGACCACCCCATCGCGAACATCTTCACCGGCGAACTTCTTGCCGGCATAGTCATTAACTCCTTTGAGGATTCCTTCCCGGAAGGCGGAAAGATGAGTGCCGCCTTCGTTGGTGAAGGTGCCGTTAACAAAGGAAAAATATGACTCGCCGTAACAATCGGTATGGGAAAAAGCAAATTCGAGGGTATTGTCTTTATGATGGATCGGTTCATGAAGCTGGGTCCCTTCGATCTCATTGTCCAAAAGATCAAGCAGACCATTGGCTGAATAGAAAATCTCATCATCCAGATAAAGTTTCAGACCGGCATTAAGATAGGCGTATCGCCATAGCCGCTTCCGGATAAAATCCAGATTAAAGGAAAAATCTTCAAAAAGGTCGGGAGAGGGTCGGAACTTGACCAGAGTACCGTTTGGCTCGGCTGTTGTTCCGGATTTCTGATCGGTAAGTTCACCGGTGGCAAATGTCGCCGAGGCAAATTTACCCTCCCGATATGCGGTAACCTCAAAAAAAGAGGACAAAGCGTTGACAGCCTTGGTGCCAACCCCGTTAAGCCCAACCGAAAACTGAAACACTTCAGTATTATATTTGGCGCCGGTATTGATTACCGAAACACATTCAACCAGTTTACCAAGCGGGATTCCACGGCCATAATCCCTCACCGTCACCTCGCCTTCAGGAGTTATCGAGATATCGACCCGAGTACCCTCTCCCATAATAAATTCGTCAACGGCATTATCCACCACCTCTTTAACAAGGATATAGATGCCGTCATCCGGGTGGTTACCATTGCCAAGGCGACCGATATACATACCGGGGCGCAACCGGATATGTTCCAGTGAGCTCAGGGTTTTTATTTTGTCTTCGTTATATTCGGCCATGATTTACGTATCTTATCGATAAAACAGGTTTTTTACTTTGTCAGCTTCGAGGATCCATGGGTAAGGCAAATAATCAACAACCTGCAATCTATATCTCTCTTTCCTTTCGCCTGCAATGATAATTTTGCCCTGCCAGCTACACATCTTCTGTTTGGTCGTTATTTCATTCAATTAAAATCCATCCCGACAAAAGAGCTGCTGCCAAGAGCGCCTCCTGCGACAAAGCTAAGTAGTGACAGCCGATCGAAAAAATATTAATCTATCATTTTAAATTTTCATACCCGGATCATCAAGACAATTTGCGGTACTCAATCCGCTTCAATTAGATCCGGATCTAACAAGACAGGCCAAGACTAAAAATGACTGACACTGCAAAAGACCCCCTTGAAACAGCCGAAATACTCTGGCAGCTGGCCGATCTTTACTCCGGCAAAGATGACAACAGACTCCGGGAAGATCTTAAGAGTTCTGAAAAAAAAGCAGCTGAACTAAGAAAGCGCTATGATGGTAAAATCGGTGAGTTGCTGCCTGCTGAGTTGCTATCTCTGGTAACGGCCCTTGAAGAACTGGAGAGCATGCAGGGGCGAATTTCCACCTTTGCCTACCTGAATTTTGCAACTCAAACCCAAAATCCTGAGGCAGGCGCCTTCCTCCAGCAGATCAAGGAGTTCAATAGCAGAATCAGCAGGGAGACCGTTTTTTTTGAGCTGGAGTGGAACCAATTGTCAGCAGAAAAAGCCGAATCTCAACTGGCTTCGAAGGAGTTGCGCCATTACCGACACTATCTGACCAGCCTCCGGCGCTATGCACCTCACCAGCTGTCCCGTGCCGAGGAGACCCTACTGCTGGAAAAAGCCCCCGTTGGCCGCAGCAGCTGGAATAATCTTTTCGACAAGGTTATGGGCCAACTTAAATTCGGCAAAGAACAACGTTCCGAAGAACAGGTCCTGACAGATCTCTATGCCTCCGACCGCCAGATCAGAGCCCAGGCCGCTCTGGATCTAACCGATGGCCTCAACAGCCAACTGCATATCCTGACCCACATCTTCAACACCATTCTGGCCGACAAGATGATCGATGATCGGTTACGGAAGCATGATTCCTGGCTCAGTTCCATGAATCTCTATAATGAATTGACAGAATCAACAGTCGACGTTCTGGTTAACGAGGTCACCAATCGCTACGATATTGTCCAGCGTTATTATAAATTTAAAGGCAGCCTGCTGGAACTGCCGGAACTGGTCGATTATGACCGTTACGCCCCTTTGCCTAATCTGCCGGAAGGATCAATCGTCTGGCCGGAATGCCGCAAAATGGTTATTGACTCCTTTAACGAGTTTTCCCCGGAGATGGCTGAGATCGGCGCCAAATTCTTCGATCAGAACTGGATCCACGCCCCCCTCGTCGAAGGCAAACGGGGCGGCGCCTTCGCCCATCCCTGTGTTCCTGAAGTTCATCCCTATATTATGGTTAACTACTCCGGGACCCTGCGGGATGTCTCGACCGTGGCCCACGAACTTGGCCACGGCATCCACCAGTATCTGGCCGCCAAATGTGGTTACTACAACAGTTCGACCACTCTGGTTCTGGCTGAAACAGCTTCTGTCTTTGCCGAACTGCTCCTGTTCCGCGCCCAGCTGGCTACCCTGAAAGACGACCAGCAGAAAAGAGCCTTTACCTGCCAAAAGCTGGAATCGATATTCGCCACCGTATTCCGTCAGATTGCCATGAACCGCTTTGAGAATCTGATTCACAATGCTCGCCGGGATCAGGGAGAACTTTCCGCCGCTGACCTGGCCGCCCATTGGCTGGCAAGTCAGCGTCTGATGTTCGCAGACAGCGTCACCCTTACCGATAACTATGGGGTCTGGTGGTCATATATCCCCCATTTCCTCAGTAGCCCCGGCTATGTCTATTCATACGCCTTCGGGGAATTACTGGTTCTGGCCCTTTATAATCTTTACCAGCAGGATCAGGAAAAATTCGTGCCCATTTACCTTGAACTGTTAAAGCAAGGCGGTAGTGGTGATCCATACGAACTGCTAAAACCATTCGATATTGACCTGAACTCCCCCACCTTCTGGCAGGGCGGCCTTAAGATCATTGATGATATGTTAAAAGAGGTTGAATAGCCCCCCGATTATCGGGACTAACGAAATAGCTATGTATCTGAATAGTTTTTGTATTATTATTTCCAAAGCGTTTTATCATTAAATTGCGGGGAGAGGAATTAGTATCCTGCCAAGCCAATTCCGCGAGTTATTAACAATGGGATAAATATATATTGACCGACAAAATGACTTTGCCACCAACCGAAAAAAGCTGCGGGGAAAACATGCCCCGGACTCGGACTGGGCAAATTCTGCTCCCGATGGCCTTGCTCCTGGTCCTCCTCGGAGGCTGCGGATTTCCCACTATGGCCAGTCTCGTTGAAGGGCTGAACCAGCAGACTGATCTGGAGCTGGTTTGTGATGGTTCTTCATCCTATCTGCTGTTGCTTGACAGCCTGCTTTTTGAAAATCCGGACGATATATCTCTGCTGGTCAATACCACTAAAGCTTATAGTGCCTATGTCATGGTTATGCCTGAATGTGGCCGCCCTGAACGTTCGGCGGTACTAAGTGAAAAAGCCCGAAAATATGGGCTGAGACTGCTCCTGGATACCACCGGAATCAAACAGACCGACACCATCGATGAGATATCTGACAAACTTCAAGCAAGCGACAGAGACAGCGTAGAAGCTCTATTCTGGGGGGCATATGGTTGGGCCAATTGGATAAGTTTCCAGCAAGGCGCCCCGGCGGCGGTCATTGATCTGCCTAAAGTTGAAATGATCATGAAAAGGGTCGTAGATCTAGATGAAACCTTCTACAACGGCGGGGCTCATCTCTTCCTGGGCATCTATTATACACTGAAACCGGCCATCTACGGCGGCGACCCCGATGCCAGCCGCAGCCATTTCAAAAAAGCCTTGGCCATCAGCGACAACCGTTTCCTGCCGATTCAGGTCGCATATGCCAACAACTATGCTAAAATGGTTTTTGATCGGCAACTTCACGCGAAGCTTCTTGAGGAAGTCCTGTCATTCGATCTTGCCACCGCCCCATCCTTGACTCTGAGCAACCTTGTTGCCCAGAAACAGGCCCGAAAACTACTAAGTGAAATTGATGACTATTTCTAAAGGTAAAAATGAAAAATTCTGTCCATAAAGCAATTGTTGCGATCTTTCTGGCTCTAGCCATCTTGCTGGTACCGCTAGATAGCCAGGCAAAATCCAAATACGTGTTCAAAATTGCCTCTCTGGCTCCGAACGGCAGCGTCTGGGCTACCCATTTCAATAATTTTGCCGAGGAAGTCACCGAAAAAAGCAATGGCGAGATAACCTTTAAAATATATCCCGGCGGGGTCATGGGTGATGATCGGGCCATGTATCGAAAAATGCGGATCGGCCAACTGCATGGCGGCGGTTTTACCATGAACGGCATCAGTCAGATCGTCCCGGACTTCCGGGTTCTTGGCATACCGGTCCTTTTCGAATCGCATCAGGAAGTTGACAGTGTAATAGAGGCGCTCTTTCCTTCCTTCCAGAAATCTTTTACCGAAAAAGGTCTGGAGCTGCTTGCCACAACGGAAGTGGGCTTTATTTACACTATGTCTGCCAATCCTATTGAAGATCTGGACCTGCTGCGAAAAAGCAAGTGCTGGGTGCCATCAAACGACCCGGTAAACCAGGCCTTTTTCTCAGATATTGGGATCAGCCCGATCCAGTTGACCATCCCCGATGTCTTACCTTCCCTGCAGACCGGTTTGATTGATACGGTATTTAACAGCTTTTACGGTTCCATTGTCCTCCAATGGTTCACCAAAACAGCCTATATTACTGACGCACCTTTCGGCTACGCCTACGGGGCTATGGTCTTTTCCAAGAATGCCATGGACCGGCTGCCGATAAAATATGCCGAAATGATCAGGGATGTTTCTAAAAAGCATTTCGCCGATTTATTAACCGATACCAGGAAAAGCAATAAAGAAGCCCTGCAAGCCCTTCAGGATAACGGCATCAAAATAATCCATGCAACACCCCAGACTTTACTGGAACTCAAGGTCCACCGGGAAAGGACCGTTGCCAAAACGGTCGGCAAGGTATATTCCCAGGAAATATACGATAAAACCATACAGGTTCTCACCGATATCCGCATAATGGCAAGTGTGAAGGGAGATTAGATACTCCCATGACGATATTATCACTCAGGAATATCCTGAAGAACTGGTACAGGATTGAAGAAATAGCCCTGAGCCTGCTCCTCACGACGATGATAATCATGGCCTGTCTCCAGATCGCTCTAAGGACGGTTTTTTCCTCGGGTATTGTCTGGGCAGATCCGCTACTGCGCTATCTGGTGATCTGGTCAGGATTCCTTGGCGCCGCCGTCGCAACCAGAATGGGCAAGCACATTGCCATCGATCTTATCTCTCATCTTGTCCCCGATCTTATCTTGCACTGGCTTCAGGTCACGATCCAGTTTTTTTCATTATCGATCTGCCTGGTCCTGACCTACGCCGCAACAAATTTTGTTATTAATGAAGCCTCTTTCACCAGCAGTCAGTTACTCCTGGGGTTATCGTCATGGCAGCTCAACCTGATCTTCCCGGTGTCATTTGGCCTGATAAGCCTGCATTTGTTGATCGAGGTTATAAGCGGGATCAGGGAAGCCATACCGCGCAACAGTTCATGATTAGCAGCACCAAAGTCTTCTAAACAAAGACAAACTGGAATTTCCAAAGAGCCTGAACTCTGTTCAGCACCCCCTTGGATATTACTCAGTACAAGTACCACCCTTGACGGGTATTAAGTTCAGTGCCCCCTTGAGGGTTGTAAAAAACACGAAAATAACTGCGAAGAAACTAAATGCCCTTACTAAAAATGATAATCATGGCTCTGGCCCTACTCGGCTCCCCGATCTTTGTGATCATTGCCGCCTTCGCCCTGATTGCCTTTTACTCTATTGACGTGGACAGCTCAGTGATCATCATCGAGATGTCGAGACTGGCCGACACCCCTTTACTGCTGTCTCTGCCACTTTTCATCTTCGCGGGCACCATGCTCTCGGAAAGCAAAGCTCCCCGCAGGATGCTGAATTTGTCACAGGTTCTCTTAGGCTGGCTGCCGGGCGGCCTGGCCGTAATATCTTTATTAATCTGCGCCCTCTTCACCGCCTTTACCGGCGCCTCAGGAGTGACGATTTTCGCCCTTGGAGGCCTTCTTTTCCCTGCCCTGATCAAAGATAATTATTCGGAGAAATTTTCTCTCGGCCTGTTAACTACTACCGGCAGTCTGGGCCTTTTGTTCCCGCCCAGCCTGCCGCTGATCATTTATGGCGTAATTTCTGAAACCAGAATCGACCATCTATTTCTGGCTGGAATTTTACCGGGCACCCTGATGCTGGTTTTACTGGCCGGGTACAGTATCAAAAAGGGTAAAGACGCTATTAAAGAAGATTTCAGTTTCTCTGGAGCAGCCATCAAAAAAGCACTCAGAGAAGCGGCTTGGGAGATCCCACTGCCCTTTATTATTCTGGGCGGGATTTATGGAGGAGTGTTTGTAGCTGGAGAGGCGGCGGCTGTTACCGCCCTCTACGTACTGATTGTTGAGGTCTTGATCTATCGGGATATCAAGTTGAACCAGATATCGCCAATCATGGTCAAGAGCATGGCCCTGTTCGGCGGTATTTTGATCGTGCTGGCAGCTTCCATGGCCTCGACCAATTATCTGATAGACCAGGAGGTTCCGAACAAACTATTTGAATTGATCAGTGCACATATTTCCAGTAAATATACCTTCCTGCTCCTGCTCAATGTCTTTTTACTCCTGGTCGGGACCATGCTGGATATATTTTCGGCCCTGGTGCTAATCGTGCCCCTGATTATTCCGATTGCCCAACTTTACGGGGTAGACCTGACCCATCTAGGCATTATTTTTCTGACCAATCTACAGATCGGCTACTGTACCCCGCCGGTGGGACTGAATCTCTTCCTGGCCAGTTACCGGTTCGACCGCCCGGTAACCAAATTGTATGCCGCCAGCCTGCCTTTCCTGGGGCTGTTACTTGTCACTTTGGCAATTATCACCTACTTCCCGCTCTTAAGTCTTTTCCTGGTGAAACTCTGGGGCTAGCCCGCATATTTCACCAGTCGAGATGCCGGAGAGGCAAAGTATGATGTTTTCAGCAGGTAAGCGGCCAGAGGGAGACTCCGATACATTTAGTATGCTGAAAGCCTTATACAGCAGATTCTGTACAATACCCCCTTGAGGGGTGCTATATGGATATATCGGCTGGCCCGCAGGGTGAGTAGTTTCGAAGTCTGCGCTATCTGA
>DAOVJK010000112.1 GCA_030673265.1 Pseudomonadota bacterium
GCCAGCATTTCCCCTTATTTTCTTCAGGTCTTTTCTCAGCCCCTTGTCACTTTCCAATCTTAATCTCACCCGCTGAACAACACGACAATGCTTAGTTAGTGCGCGCGGGGTCGGACCAAGCCAAGTAGCTGATAATCCGTTTAATTAGCCAAAAAAACTGTCTGTTTTTAGCCTTAGAGGCACCTTTTCAGTATCAAAAAGAGGCCTCTAAGGAAAACGTTAAAATATTTATTGCTATTTCAACTTGTCATGACGGGGTCAGGCTTGCGTTATTGCATTATTAATGAGTTCTTTCCGGTAGCTGAAAAATCAACCAATACATTTAATGACTAAGTATATTGAAAAGAAGTGTCCCGAATGTGGACAACAGCTAAGAGTACCTGGCCATATTGGTGGTCTACTCATGGCTTGCCCTTCATGTGGCAACAAGTTTCATTCAGACTTTAAGCTGAGTTGTACAAGAAGAAGCAATCGCCTGGAGAAATTGAATACAATCTTCGGGATGCCCTATAAATTAATGAGGCGGATTTGCCGATGCTTTTTCCCATAAGAGCGAGGGGGCAAGTCCGCTTTTGGCTTTTAGCCTGTCCATCAGCGTCCAATATTAACCCCTTTCAGCGCTGAAACATTACTCTGTTTTCTTTCGTGGCTGGGGTCGGACCACGCTAACTAGCTGAAACTATAGAGAATCATAGTCAAAAGCAGGCCTTTTTAGGGCCTATATTGACGTTTTTAAGGCCAAAAACGTCAATATAAAGTTGAAAAAAACAAAAAGGTGTCATCTTTGTTTGACTCTTGCTCGGTACTTGTCTTTTTTTTTGCCCCCTTTCCCTCCCGCCGCATAACTCAACGTCATGGATAATTGTGCCAGGCGTATTGACAATAGATATACGCTGGCGTATATTAATTATATACACAAATAAGGAGGTCTCGTATGCCACATGTTGCACCCAAAAACGCACCAATCAATATTCGTGCTCGTCGTCCACAGCGAGATTTGATAGACAAGGCTGCGGCTGCAGTCAATAAAAACAGATCAGATTTCATGCTGGACGCTGCCTGCCTGGAAGCCGAAAATGTTTTGTTGGATAAACGGTTGTTTATTTTGGATGACAACCAGTTTGATGCATTTGAAGCGGCCATGCAAAAGCCGATTTCTGCCAGTGCGGCAATACAAAAGCTTTTAGCTTCTGAGACCCCATGGGAAAAGTGACAGCTCCTGAGCCTTTGACCGCACAGCATGACCGCACCAGTTTTGATTGTGGGGCTCCCTCTCTAAATGATTGGCTGCAGAAGCGAGCTTTGAAAAATGCGGCATCGGGTGCCTCCCAGTCATTTGTGGTTTGCGAGAACCAGGAAGTTATTGGTTATTATGCTTTAGCAACCGGCAGTGTTGCACGACAGGAAGCGCCTGGCAACGTTCGCCGGAGTATGCCGGATCCTATCCCCGTTATTGTTTTAGGACGCCTTGCCGTTGACCTTAAATGGCAAGGATCTGGTATCGGTCCTGGATTGTTGAAAGATGCTGTCATTCGTGCTGTATCAGTAGCCCAGCAAGTCGGGGTTAGGGCTCTGTTAGTGCATGCTCTTGATGAGAAAGCAAAAGGATTTTATACTCTCCATGGGTTTATTGAATCACCGATGGATTCTATGACGTTGATGTTGAGTCTGAAGGTCGTCACTGGGGTCGGACCACGCTAACTATTCAAAAGCCGGAAAAGGGGTCAGAAAAGGGCTCAAGTCCGCTTTTGACCTTTGCCAGCATTTCCCCTTATTTTCTTCAGGTCTTTTCTCAGCCCCTTGTCACTTTCCAATCTTAATCTCACCCGCTGAACAACACGACAATGCTTAGTTAGCATAGAATTTTGTAGTAAGGTTACTAAGCTGAGCTTTTTTTTGGATGCCGTGTTCTTAAGAACATTGCTATGTTGAATTTTTCAACATAGCAATGTTGGTGCAACTTGATATCAGCATGGTAATTTGTTCGCAGTAATTCCCTAAAGAAACGGCTCATGGGCACGCCCCATATATCTATTGGTAATTCAGGGCATCCTATTCTTAATTAACCAATGACTCATTAATAGCTAAAGCCACTAATATCGTAAAATTTAATCAGATATATTTTACCTCTGCTTTAAGCTTCCCCGAAAACAACATGTTGTTTTTATAGCTAAAGAGCTATAATGTCTAAATATAGCGTATTAACTATATCTTTTATTAAACTTTCCTTAAGGAGATGAGCATGAGGAGGACGAGGGCAATATCACCCGTGAGCCTTGGGCGCATTTTACGAGACACACGTAAAATGAAGGGCCTCAGCCAGACTGCGGCGGGAAAGTCGGTGGGAATTGACCAGCCAACTCTTTCAAAAATTGAGAGAGGCGCATCCAATGCTCGGATAGACACCCTGTTCCGCCTTTTGGCCGCCTTAGACATGGACTTGACCGTCAGAGATCGCCCAAAAATGTCTGGCCGAAAAGACGGAGACAACTGGTAAATGGGCCGTAAACGTAAAAGAG
The DNA here is from genome assembly GCA_030673265.1 of Pseudomonadota bacterium. Lineage (GTDB taxonomy): Bacteria > Desulfobacterota > Desulfobulbia > Desulfobulbales > JAGXFP01 > JAGXFP01. The sequence continues at coordinate 2,520 of DAOVJK010000112.1, forward strand.
CAGATTTGTCCGTCTTTATGAACGGGAAGAAAGTGGGTCTTCTCTCACGTACGCCTAGTGGAAAGCTCGAATTCGGCTACGATACAGGTTGGCTTGAAAACAGTGTCGGGCGCCCCCTGTCACTCTCGATGCCCCTAGTGAGACAAAAGTACACAGGCGATATCGTTGAAAACTTTTTTGACAACCTGCTGCCTGACAGCCAACCGATCAGAAACCGTATTCAAAAAAAGTTCGGAGCGGCTTCAAGCAGAGAGTTTGATCTGTTGTGGCATGTTGGCCGGGATTGCGTTGGGGCACTACAACTTTCCCCTGAAGATGTGGCGGTTGATGTCGGCAAGATTGTCTCCGAGCCACTGAACGATTCTGATATTGCTGAAATACTTAAAAACTACCGAACGATGCCTTTGGGGATGCAGGAAGACAGTGAATTCCGGATTTCAATGGCTGGGGTCCAGGAAAAAACAGCCCTTCTTAATCTGGCAGGACAATGGCATCGCCCCTTGGGGGCAACTCCTACCAGCCATATCTTCAAGCTCCCAATTGACCATATTGAGCACTACGGTATAGACTTGAGCGATAGTGTTGAAAACGAATGGCTTTGTCAGATCATTCTCAAGGCCTATGGTCTTCCTGTTGCCCCTACGAAAATACTATCATTCAAGGGGGCAAAAGTCCTGGTTGTGGAGCGATTTGATCGACGTTGGTCAGAAGATCGATCTTGGTTGATACGCCTTCCGCAGGAGGATATGTGCCAGGCTCTTAACGTTCCATCAGCACTCAAGTACGAGTCAGACGGCGGACCGGGTATCGTGCAAATTATGGAATTGCTCCTTGGTTCAAGCAACAGTCTTGAAGATCGGAAAACATTTATGACCCAGGTCTTCCTGTTTTGGGTCCTGGGCGCAATTGACGGTCACGCCAAGAACTTCAGTATATTTCTCGAATCAGACGACGCATTCCAATTAACTCCCGCATATGACGTTATCTCTGCCTACCCTATCGTAGCCAAAGGGGACTTGCACCAGAAACGGCTCAGTATGGCGATGTCACTGCGGGGCAAGAACCGCCACTATCGATGGGACCATATGTTGTACCGCCATTGGTTGGCAACAGCAAAAAGATGTAACTTCCCCGAAGCTGAAATGATTGAGATTATCGCGAGAGTTATTGAGGGAATGGATCAGGTAATCAAACGGGTTGAATCCAACTTACCTAAGGGATTCCCCGACGATGTCGCCAGGCCGATTCTGGACGGTATGCGCGACGCTGGAGTTCGCATAAAACGACAAATAGCGTGATCGTGGATCGGGGCGGGCCATGCTAACTACATGAAACACTTAGAATAACTTGCTCTCAGTAAATGAACGATTTGTTTATTTATTAAACGAATAGCTAGACAACCTCTAATCTAAGGCGGGTCAGGCTTGACTCGGCTGGGGTCGGACCACGCTAACTATTCAAAATCATTAGAAATCATTGCCTAGAGCAGGCCTTTTCAGGGCCTATATTGATGTTTTTAAGGCCAAAAACGCAAATATAGAGTTATCTATAACGCATGGCTAGAGCACGTCGACATTATATATAACTGGAGGGAAGCTGATGTCAGAGAAACAGGTATGCCCCGAATGCAATGGAAAGAAGATTATCCCCGGATCATGTGTCTGCGATATGGAGTGGCGCGGCACCCAGACCGATGAAGGGATGGAAGATTGCCAGTGTGAACCAGATGTAGGTTGTTCCCGATGCGGTGGAACAGGGGAGATAGAAGAGCAGTAAACAGTTGGCAGTAAGCAGTGAACAGTTTTCAGTAACTTCTTTGACTGCTCAGTGCCGAGAAGATGAGCTGGTGGGGTCGATGCGCTGGGGTCGGACCAAGCTAAGATACTGTAGGTCCGTATAAATAACGAAATTTCCGGCTGTTTTTATACCTTAGAGCCTCCTTTTTGGCGTCAAAAAGAGTACTCTAAGGCAGACTTCAAAATATTTACTGACTAAATTATTTATTGATAATCTTTAACTTTTTTTAGCCTAAACATATATGTTAATTCAAATAGAGCCAGAGGGTAAAAAAGTCGCCTGCCATCCAGACCTTTCCATACTTGAAGCGTTACAGAAAAAAGATTTTGACATCATCGCCACCATCTGCGGTGGTGAAGGGACCTGCGGCAAATGTAAGGTCAGGATCATTTCCGGTACAGTCAGTGAACCGGCAGAACAGGAACTGCAAACACTTTCAGCCGCTGAAATCGACAACAACATTCGCCTTGCGTGCCAGGCTTTTCCGCGAGAGTCTCTTTCCCTGAATATAATCGCAAGCTCCTCCTCCGCCCAATACAAGACCAGTCTCAGCATGGAGCTAAGCGGCATTGCCGTCAAACCAAATGTCAAAAAAGTCTTTCTCCAGCCGCAGCCACCCTCTCTGGCTGACCAGAGAGCCGATGTGGAGCGGATTTTCGAAGAACTGCACAACAAAGGCATCGTGGCTTCCGACATTGCCGCCCGTCTCCTGCCCTGTCTGCCGCAACTGCTGAGGCAGGCCGACTGGGAGATTACGACAACCCTGATCGACGAGCGGATAATCGCCATTGAGGGTGGAGACACCACAGGCGACAATTACGGTATAGCCTTTGATCTCGGCACCACTACGGTTGCCGCTTATCTGGTTGATCTCAACAACGGTGAACTGCTCGGCCAGTCTGCCATTACCAACGGCCAGAGTTCTTTTGGCGAAGACGTGATGACCCGGATCGACCGGGCCCACGGCGGTGATCTCGGAAAGCTGCAGAAAGCGGCGATCCGCTCCATGAACTTCCTCCTTGACCGCTTGACCGATGAAACCGGCGTCCAGCCTGAAAATATTTATGAAGCCGTAGTTGTCGGCAATACCTGCATGCATCATCTGCTACTGGGCATTGATCCCTATACCGCCGGGATCGCTCCTTTTACTCCGGCAATAAATATCTCCCCCGATATACCGGCGACCCTTCTCGGACTTGAAATAGCCCCCGAAGGCACCGTGCATCTACCACCGGTGATTTCAGGCTTTGTCGGCGCCGATACCGTCGGTGATGTCCTAGCCCTTGATTTTGACATAAAGCAGCAGCCGCATCTGATGATCGATATCGGCACCAATGCCGAAATGGCCTTGTCGGTTAAAGGAGAAATCCTTGCCTGTTCCGCTGCCGCCGGCCCCGCTTTCGAGGGAGCACGGATCAATTGCGGCATGCGGGCCGCTCCCGGTGCCATCGACCGGGCGGTGATTAAAAATAACACCTTCCAATGCCATACCATAGACAACAAACCGGCCCGCGGTATCGCCGGATCCGGACTGGTGTCGGTTGCCGCAGCTCTGAAACGGGAAGGCCGGATGAACAGGCGCGGGGCCCTCAAGCAGAAAAATATACCCGCCGAAATGCTCGATAAAGAGAACAGGGGCATTATCCTGGCCCCTGCTGACCGCACAAAATCCGGAGAGCCATTGATTCTGACCTGGCGCGATATCGGTGAAGAACTGGTCATCGCCAAGGCGGCTATCAGGACAGGTGTCGAGATTCTTCTCAAAGAGGCTGGACTCGACCTGCAGGATCTCGAGCGGATCAGCATTGCCGGGGCTTTCGGCAATTTTCTGAATATCGACGATGCCATGGAAATCGGTCTTTTGCCGGATATTGCCAGAGAAAAAATTTCCGGTGTCGGCAACGCCGCCGGCAAAGGCGCGGTCCAGATCCTGCTGTCTATCGACGAACGGCAACGGGCCCGACGGTTGCCGAAAAATATCAGATATATTGAATTGTCCGGATATCCGGGCTTCAACCGGTTATTCTCGGGTAATATGAAATTGTGATACAATTTTCAAAAGGCCGGGACAACGAACCGCAAAGGAGTGCAACATGAAAGAAACCGCCCTGAGTACGGTGCGGGAAACCAGTTATTCACAACTGGATGCCGGCGGTATAACCGCCATCCATGATACTTCATTGACTATCCTGGAAGAGATAGGCATCAAAATCGAATTCCAGGAGGCCCTGGACCTTTTTCGACAGGCCGGGGCCGGGGTCGAAGACAACATTGTTTATCTCCCCTGTTCGCTGATTGACAAGGCCCTGGCATCAGCCCCTTCTTCCATTGTCCTGGCAGGCCACGGAGATAAACCTCCCCTTATCGTTGAAGGCACGAGATCTTTTGCAGGGACCGGCGGTGCGGCCCTCAATGTGTTGGATCTTGAAACCGGCGAACTGCGCCTGTCAACGCTCAAAGACATTTACGACATTGCCCGTCTTGTCGATCATCTGGACAACATAGAATTCTATGTTCGTCCGGTGGTAGCCCAGGACATTCCCAGGGAAAATCTTGACGTCAATAAATATTATGCCTCGTTATCCGGTACTGAAAAGCATGTAATGGCCTCGGCCTACACCGTGGAATCGGCCCGTGAAATCATCAAGATGGCGTCGCTGATGAGCGGCGGTTTCGATAATTTACGCGAAAACCCGATCATCTCCTTTATCACGTCCTGCTGTGTCAGCCCCCTGCGCATGGACACCGAGACAACACGAATTCTTATGGAACTCGTGCGCCACAATATGCCGGTGGTTATCGGTTCGGCACCCATGGCCGGCTCTTCCTCTCCGGTGACCCTGGCAGGTACCCTGGCCCAGATGAACGCCGAACTTCTTGCCGGTATTGTTTTCAGCCAACTGGTTAATCCCGGAGCCCCGGTTATTTACGGAGCTGTGCCGGCCATCGCTGATATGCATACCGGCGGCTTCTCCGGCGGTGCCATCGAATACGGCATGCTGAACAGCGCCGCCGCCCAGATGGCACAGTTTTACACCATCCCGGTCTATAATTCGGCGGGGGTTTCGGACAGCCGCACGCCGGACATCCAGGCAGGTTACGAAAAGGCCTTTTCAATTCTGCAGTCGGTCCATTCCGGCGCCAACCTCATCCACCACGCCGCCGGCATGCTGGATTCATTGCGGACCGTTGCCTACGAACAATATGTGATCGATAACGACATCATCGGCATGGCCCGCCGCGCCAACCGGGGTATTATTGTCGACGAAGAAAGGCTGGCCCTGCCGGTGATACGGAAAGTGGGCCATAAAGGCACCTACCTGACCCAGAAACACACAAGGCGCAATATGCGCAAGGAATTCACCTTCCCCCGCCTGGCCGACAGGAACAATCCCCTCGGCGACAACGGCGAACAGCTTGACGCCCGCGACCGGGCCCGCCGCATCGCCCGGGACATACTGGCTGAAGAACATACACCGCATATACCACCGGATATCGACAAAGAGATACGCAGACGTTTTACCATTCTTCTATAAGGACGAAGACCATGCGAGTAACGATTTGCCAGACCGAACCCAAACTGCTTGACATCCAACACAACCTTGAAGATGTTATCGAAAGGATTAGAAAATCGTGTGATAACGGCGCAGAGCTTATCCTCTTTCCGGAACTGGCGCTGACAGGCTACTTTGTCGGGTCACGCTATCATGAAGTGGCGTTGACGGTGGATTCGCCCGAAATCCAGAAACTGGTGAAGGCCACCAGGGGCACGGCTGCGGTAGTCGGCTTTATTGAAGAATCCCATTCCATGAATTTTTACAATGCCGCTCTGGTGGCGGTTGACGGCAAGATCCAGTACTGTTACCGGAAACTGAATCTGCCGAATTACGGGGTTTTCGAAGAAAAAAAATATTTTTCCGGTGGCAAGCATATCCCGGTATTCAAACTGGGTAAATTCAATATAGCCGTCTTTATCTGTAACGATCTCTGGCATCCATCCCTGCCGTATCTGGGCATTGCCCAGAAAGCCGATTTATTCGTGACCATCTTCAACTCATCCCAAGGATCCATGGGCGACGAATTCAGCAACATTGAAAGCTGGAGCGTTATCAACACTTTTTACTCGAGAATTTTCGGGATCTATAACCTCTGCGCCAATCGGGTAGGTGAAGAAAGTCTGGAAAAACGGAGAGAGGAAGACAGAGGACCTGAAGATAACGAGGACCATCCCGACTCTTTCCGCTTCTGGGGCGGCAGCGAGATCATCAATCCCTTCGGCCAGCGCATCGCCCAAGCCCGCCTGTACGACCAGGATGAAATCCATGCCGAAATAGACAAAGACATGCTCCGCAAAAAGAAGATCCTGCTGCCCTATCTCAGAAACGACGACCCCCACTTCACACACCGGGAGCTTACCAGAATTCTCTATAGTGAGAAGGATTAGAGTACTGGTTGCTGATCATGTTGATTCGCCATGTAATCTGTGGATGATCTGTGACGGGGTCAGAGTACCAAGAGAAAGTCAACAAAAACAAACAGCCCCTTTTTAGACAAGACTATCCCTATGCCGGTGAAACCGGTTTTAAAATAACTGCTTTCTCAAACTCAACAGTCACAAATTA
>DAOVJK010000256.1 GCA_030673265.1 Pseudomonadota bacterium
AGGACGGCAATATGATCTCTTCATTGACCTGCCGGGAAGTGGATAGCCAGATCAAATCGGGGGTAATCGCCGGCGGTATGATCCCCAAAGTATCCTGCTGCAAGGATGTGGTTGAAGGCGGGGTTGGCAAGGCCCATATTATTGACGGTCGCGCCGAACATGCCACTCTGCTGGAGATCTTTACCCGGGAAGGTATTGGCACGGAGATTGTTTCCTGATTCGTAACTGTCCTGCAGCACCCCATCTGCACACGATCAGGCTGACTCACATAGTAAACGATAGTTCGTTAGCCCGCTTGTGCACATCTGGCGCGTTGATGAGCAGTTACGGGAGGCCTCCTCTTTCCCGAACTTTAGCCGAATAGTTGCCCTTAAATCTTGCCATGTGAATTTTAGGAAGAAAGATTTAAGGTGAATATTATGGCAATTAATTTGGACTTTTAAGTTTAAACGGTGGTGCACTTGTGCCATGAAGTTTCTTCACGGATGATTTTGTAGAATTCAGGAGTAAAATGAACAACGCGGAACTTATCGAAAAGAGCAGTAAGCTGTTTATAAATACTTATAGCCGTTATCCAGTGGCGATAGTTGAGGGCAGCGGTTGCCGGCTTAAAGATGCCGATGGCCAGGAGTTTCTCGATTTCCTGGCTGGGATCGCTGTTTGCAGCCTGGGGCATTGCCATCCGGCGGTTACCGAGGCCATCTGTAAGCAGGCTGGGACCCTGTTGCATGTCTCCAACCTTTATCACACCGTGCCCCAGACCGAGCTGGCCGGATTACTGGTTAACAATTCTTTTGCTGACCGTGTTTTCATGTGTAACAGTGGCGCTGAAGCCAACGAGGCCGCGATCAAGCTGGCCCGCAAGCATGGTGGTGAAGGGCGTTATGAGATAATCTCGTTGGAGGGGTCTTTCCACGGTCGCACCCTTGCCGCAGTAACTGCTACCGGTCAGCCCAAGTTCCATAAGGGCTTTGAGCCAATGCCCGAGGGCTTTGTTTATGCCCCCTTCGGTGATATTGATGCTCTTGAAAAGCTGATCTCGGCCAAAACCTGTGCCATCCTTTGCGAACCGCTGCAAGGCGAGGGCGGGGTCAGGCCGTTAGCGAAAGAGTATCTGGCCGCTATCCGCCAGCTCTGTGACCAACATCAACTGCTCTTGATCTTCGACGAGGTGCAGGTTGGCATGGGTCGTACCGGCAGCCTTTTCGCCTATGAACAGTTTGGGGTAACTCCGGACATTATGACCCTGGCCAAGGCTCTGGCCAATGGCCTGCCCATCGGGGCCCTGTTGACCAGCGAGGCGGTGGCCGCCTCATTTGAGCCCGGGAGTCATGCCTCGACTTTTGGTGGTAACCCCGTGGTCTGCGCTGCCGGAGTGGTTGTGGTCGAGACTATGCTGGGTGGTGGTTTTCTGGATGAGGTTAAGGCCAAGGGTGATTATCTGGCCGCCAAACTTGCCGAGATTGCCAAACGCTATCCCCGGATCGCGGTCGGGGGCAGGGGCATGGGCTTGATTCAGGGCTTAATCCTGACGCCAGAGTACGTTTCCAGGGGCACAGATATCGTCAATAGTCTTTTTGAGGCGGGCATTCTGGCCAATTTCGCCGGTAATATAGCTTTACGTTTTCTGCCGCCGCTGGTTGTCAGCAGAGAAGAGATTGATCTGTTGGCAGTTGCTCTCGATAAAATCTTTGCTGAACTGGCATAGTATCAGGGTGTTGTTGGGCTAGCGACCTTTTTGTCTCTGATCGCAACCAGATATGTTGATGGTCTGATTCAGCCAAATAGAGGTAATTGCAAAAAACTTTGCAAAAATACTCCTTTTTTTGTAATGATACACGCTTCCTTGTCGGCCATGGTTCCTGGGTGAGAGTTTTTTCATCACCTAGTTTTCATGAAAAGCTGGCTATACAGACATTTTATTGCATTGATCGGCTCAATCTGCACCCTCAATAATGTGGTTGCGACAATGATTGGGCCAGAATTTTTTTTGAGAAGTACATATGGCAAACCATCTCTTGTCCCTTTGGGATTTCGATCGCGATCAGCTTAAGGCCTATCTGGATCTTGCTCTGCAACTGAAGAGAGAGAGCAAAGCAGGAGTCAGACATCAGCATCTGGTCGGCAAGGTCGTCGGCTTGGTGTTCGAAAAGCCCTCGACCCGAACCAGGGTCTCCTTTGAAGCGGCCATGTACGGCCTGGGCGGACAGGTTATCTACCTCTCCAGTCGGGATACCCAGTTGGCCCGCAACGAACCCCTGAAGGATATGGCCCGGGTCATGGATCGCTATGTTGATGCCCTGGTTGTTCGCACCTTTGGCCAGGAGGTTGTCGAGGAATTGGCCCGTTACTCAACAGTACCTATCATCAATGCCCTGACCGATCTGCATCATCCCTGTCAGATTTTAAGCGACATCATGACCGTGATTGAAAAAAAAGGGTCGGTGGAAGGCCGGCAAATTGCCTGGGTCGGTGATGGCAATAATATGGCCAACTCATGGATTCAGGCTGCAGGCCGCTTGGGTTTCAACCTGACCCTGGCTTGCCCGGAGGGCTATGACCCCGATCCAGTTATCCTCAAGGCGGCCCAGGATGATGGCATTGGCCGGATCGAGGTGGTCAGAGATCCGCTGGCGGCGGTAAAAAATGCCGAAGTTGTAAATGTCGATGTCTGGGCCAGTATGGGGCAGGAAGAAGAGCAGGATGCCAGGCTTGAGGTCTTTCAACCGTATCAGGTTAATGACACGCTGCTTGGCGCGGCCAAATCCGATACCATTGTCCTCCATTGCCTGCCAGCCCATCGCGGTGAAGAGATCACCGACGAGGTTTTGGAAGGGGCGCAATGCGTCGCTTTCGATCAGGCGGAGAACAAGATGCATATCCATAAGGCCATTTTGGCCAAACATCTTTCCTAAGCAGTATAATATATTTCCCGGGAGTGGAACATGGCAGCAGATGTAAAAAAGATAGTTCTCGCCTATTCCGGCGGTCTTGATACTTCGGTCATTCTCAAGTGGTTGGAAGAAGAATACCAGTGTCCGATTGTGGCTTTTGCCGCCGATGTCGGCCAGGAAGAGGACTGGGAGGCAGTTCGGGCTAAAGGCATGGCCACCGGTGCGGAGAAGGTGGTTATCTCTGATCTGCGAGAAGAATTCGTTCGGGATTACGTTTTCCCGGCCTTTCGGGCCAATGCAATCTACGAGGGGTCATATCTTCTGGGGACCTCCCTGGCCCGGCCGATTATCGCCAAAGAACAGGTCCGGGTGGCGGCAGCGGAAAATGCTGATGCGGTCAGCCATGGCGCCACCGGCAAGGGTAACGATCAGGTCCGTTTTGAGTTGACCTATCTGGCCCTTAATCCCCAGCTTGCGATTATCGCCCCCTGGCGCACCTGGGACCTGAATTCCCGGACCAAGCTCATTGCTTATGCCGAGAAACACGGGATCCCGATTCCGGTTACCAAGGAAAAGCCTTACAGCTCCGATGAGAATCTGCTTCATATCAGCTTTGAAGGCGGCCTTCTGGAGGACCCCTGGAACGAACCGGAAGAGGCGATGTTCAAACTCTCGGTCTCACCGGAAAATGCCCCTGACCGCCCGACCTATATCGAGCTTGAGTTCCAGAACGGTAATCCGGTGACCATTGACGGCGAAGCGCTTTCACCGGCCAAAATGCTGGCCCGTTTGAATAAACTTGGCGGTGAAAACGGGATCGGCCGCCTTGATATGGTTGAGAACCGCTTCGTTGGGATGAAATCCCGGGGCGTCTACGAGACTCCGGGCGGCACCATCCTGCGCGCGGCCCACCGCGATCTGGAAACCATTACCCTGGACCGCGAGGTCCTCAAAATCAGGGACAGTCTGGTACCCCGTTACTCCGAGCTGATCTATAACGGTTTTTGGTTTTCCCCCGAGATGAAGATTATGCAGAGGACCATGGACGACTGCCAGGAAACGGTCAACGGTGTGGTCAGGCTTAAACTCTACAAGGGTAACTGTATGCCGGTCGGTCGTAAGGCGGAGCGCTCCCTTTACCAGGAAAGTTTTGCCACCTTTGAAGAAGATGAGGTCTATACCCAGGCCGATGCCGGCGGTTTTATCCGTTTGAATGCCTTACGGTTGACCATTCAGGCCCTGGTCGAAAAACAGAAAGGATAGCGTTATGAGCAAAAAGCCCTGGGGAGGAAGATTTTCCAGCAGCACCGCCGCTTCGGTGGAGGAATTTACCGCATCCCACCAGTTTGACCGGGAGCTTTACAGACATGATATCGCCGGTAGCCGGGCCCATGCCAGGATGCTCGCGCGACAGGGTCTGATCAACAACGATGAGTGCGAGCAGATCATCAATGGTCTGGATCAGATTGAGGGATCGATCGATAAAGGGAACTTCGAGTTCAAAAACGAACTGGAAGATATCCATATGCATATCGAGAAGGCCCTGGCCGATAAGATCGGTCCGGCTGGCGCCAAATTGCACACCGCCCGGAGCCGTAACGATCAGGTCGCCCTGGACCTGCGCCTTTATCTGCGGGAAGAGACCGGCCTGATTATCGAGCTGCTCACCAATCTGCAAAGGGCCTTTGTCAAACTGGCCCGGCGCTATATGGGCACTATAATGCCGGGTTATACCCATCTGCAGCGCGCTCAACCCCTGTTGCTGTCCCATCATCTGCTGGCCT
>DAOVJK010000197.1 GCA_030673265.1 Pseudomonadota bacterium
AAAAAAACATAAAAATAATCGTTGAAAAGAACCCTTTGGGTACGAAGACAAATTTTAACTTAGTAAATTTTAATTAGCCAATCTTACGTTATTTATTGTGTTGCGTAAATTGATTTGTTTGGTACGCTGTGTTGCGATACACGCAATTGGGAGTGTTGCCACTAATTAAAAATCTGATCAGCAGCGACTTTCAGCCTTTTTCATTTTTGGCTATAAAACATTCTGTCATTTCGAACGAATGTGAGAAATCTGCTTTGTTGTGCTACAAGATTTCTCTCTGTGGTCGAAATGACAAAAAGACGTGATATCGAAAACTTGTAAACAAGCAGCCCACAAATGGCTGAAACACAGTGGTAATCAGAATTTAAAATCTGCCTGGTACTTTAATATTATGGATATCCGTGAGCTGGAAATATTTTTAACCCTGGCTGATCTGCTCCATTTCAGTCGAGCCAGTCAGGTCTGCAATATGAGCCCATCAGCTTTGACCCGAACGATCCAGCGATTGGAAGAGCAGGTCGAGCAACCGCTTTTTTTGCGGGACAACCGCACAGTCTCTCTTTCTGCGGCGGGAGAACAGTTTCGGATTTATGCGAGGCAGACCCTGCAGGAGTGGCAAAACTTTCGGGCCACAATCAAGAATGAGCAAGCGGTGGCGGGCAGTCTCTCAATATATGCGTCGATAACTGCCGTTTATAGTTTGCTGCCCCATCTGCTCGAATCCTATCGTAGCACCTATCCGGAAGTGCAACTGGAATTGCGGACCGGAGCGGCCGAGCAATCGGTAGTGCAGGTCAAGAACGGTGAGATTGATTTGGCTGTTGCTGCCTTGCCTGATCGGAATCGGGCCCAGATCGAATTTCTGCCGATCACCATCACCCCTTTGGTCTTTATTGCCCCGCTCAAATCGGCAGGATCTGTGCCAGTTACATCTGCAGGGGAGCTTGATCTGGACAGTGCGCCGCTGGTGCTTCCCCAGACCGGCCTGTCGCGGCGGCGGTTGGATAAATGGATGAAGAAAAATCATATTACCCCGAACATAACTTCCGAGGTCTCCGGTAACGAGGCGATTATTCCGATGGTTACTCTTGGTTGCGGTATTGGTATCGTTCCGCAACTGGTTCTGGAGCGGAGTCCGTTTCGGGATAAGGTCGTAATTCTCGATAATTCCCCACAATTAGAGCCTTATGTGGTTGGCCTTTGTTCGACCAAGCGTAACCTGCAACGGACCAGTGTTAAGGCCTTCTGGCAGTTGGCTATAGAGCAATCATTGTAAAGGTGCTGATAGAGTAGATTGTCACTGCCAATGGCAGATATGTAAGAACCTACCATTCCTTCCAGAGGGTCAAAGGTCAACGGCAGACCTGACCCTTTGCCCAAAAAACTGTTGGAAGGTAACTCGTTGAGATCGAAGCCTGCGCTATCTGCTTCACTTCGTTCGCAATAACAATCTTTGGCTGAAATTCGATGGTAATTAGATTATTTTTTAAATATTTTGTTAAACAGACCGGAAGATTTCTTCTTTTTCTCCGGTTTCGGCTTGGTTACCTGCTTGGGTGGTGCATACATGGTGTGCAAATCGTCATCCGAAGGAATAGACTGACCTTGTTTGTCTACATCCAATATCCCTACTGATCCGGCAAGCATAGTGAATTTGCCGACCATTATCTCATCATTAGCTGTGAGATGAGTTCGCTTGGTGATTTTTTTGCCGTTCACCGTAGTGCCGTTTGTACTCCCTTTATCGGTCAAGTAGTCACGGCCTTTTTCATGTTCTACTACAGCGTGTTCCCGCGAAATACTCGGGTTGTCAAGGGTGACATCTGCTTCTGTGGTACGTCCGATAGTTATGGGTTTCCCCTCGTGAACAATAAAGCGATGTACTGGCTTCTCTTTTAACATCAATGTCCAGACTCTCAACGGCACTCCTCCCTAAAGAAACTTTAATACTTTGTAAGGACCCTTTTATTTTTATTTTGAAAGCTTTTAATATAAAGTATCAGTCATTAAACTTGTATAGATTTTATTTTTTCTCCGCATTCCTGTAAGACTTTAATTATTCATTACTGGTTGTACTTACCTGTTCCGTGCAGATTGAGCAGGCTTTTATATATATGCGGACCTGCTTGATTTGTCCCTGAAAAAACATTAAAGTGTCCGTCTGTTTTATCCCAGTACAAGACCATGGGACATTAATGGTTTGCACTGCTTACGCATTTCAAAGGACAACAAACATTCCCTTTCAAAGTGGATCTCCATGGGTGATTTAAAAAAACTGGGTAAATATGAAATTCAATCCGTCCTTGGCAAGGGAGCCATGGGGATTGTCTACAAGGGAATCGACCCGGGCATAGAGCGAACCGTTGCCATAAAGGCCATTCGCAAAGATGCCTTCAGCCCGGCGGAGATGGAGTCGATACTTGAGCGTTTTAAACGCGAAGCTCAGGCCGCAGGCCGCTTACACCATCCCGGTATCGTCACCGTCTTCGAGTACGCCGAAGAAGGTGATGATGCTTTTATCGCCATGGAATATGCAAAAGGCCGGGAACTCCAGGATTTTCTCGATAATAACGAAAAATTTCCTATCAACACCGCAGTCGACATTGTCACCCAACTTCTGGATGTTCTTATTTACTCTCACGCACGGGGGGTGATCCACCGTGATATCAAACCAGCCAACATTCTCCTGGTCGGTGATGGCCAGATCAAGGTCATGGATTACGGGATCGCCAAGATCGAATCTTCTACTCTTACCCAGTTCGGTGATGTTTTTGGCACACCGTCCTATATGTCTCCGGAACAGTTTGCCGGGCAACCTGTGGACAAACGAACCGATCTTTACTCGGCCGGGATCCTTCTGTACCACATGCTTACCGGGGAAAAACCGTTCCAGGGCGATTCGGTAACCAATATTATGCACCAGATCATGACCACTGAGGCCCCTGTGGCATCGGAGGTTAACCTGAAAGTGCCCGCCTCCCTGGACAAAGTAATAAGGAAAGCCCTGGCCAAGAAACAGGAAAAACGCTACCAGACGGCAGAAGAGTTCAAAGCCGACTTAACAAAAAAATTCCTGGTTGATGAAACCTTATCAGCGGACCTGTCCGGGAAGACCAATGATGAACTGAAGGCGATGTGTGCTACGGCTGGGATCACCGGGTGCAGTAAAAAGAATAAAAAACAACTGATCGGAGCGCTTCAGGATGCAGGGGATGATACTTCGGCAATTCTTAAAATGAACCTGACATCCGGTGGGATGGCCACATCCAAACATGCGGATGACCCAACTGTTGCCGTTCATGCAGATCAGCAGGGGGAATATGACGAGACCGTTTTCGAACCAAAGGAATCGCAAGAGGGTGGCAGTAAAGAAGTCAAACGAACACCCTTCAGAAAGAAACTGAAGAGGGCTCTGGCCATATTGCTTGTGACCATTTTAGCCATATTCAGTTTTACAGGATGGAAAATATACAAGAAAGATCTTACCTTCCAGGAAGTTAAGCAGCTTGTAATAAAGGCCAAAGACGATCCGGCATCGGTTGCCGATCAATTCGTAACCATAGTAATTGATAAGTCCAAGGACCTTTCTATATCGCTTTACGAGCAACTCATAACGATCGCCAAAGAGAAGTGGGAAGACATCCAAACATCGTCTCCCGATCAAAACACAACAATTGCAAAAGAGAAGTCCGAAGACATTCCTGACCCGCCCCCTAAGAACTGATCCGGATGTTGTAAGTTAGCTGTGGGGCGGGCCACGATAAGTAGCTGAAATAATTGGAAGTAGTTCGAGGAATTAGGCTTTTTTAGGGGTTAAGGTGACGTTTTTAAGGATAAAAACGTGTATATAAGAACAAGATCTCTCAGACCTGAAGGTCATTTGAAATGACAGAACGGATTTATGGGTTGGAAGGGGCCGAGTTTATACTTGGCCCCTTTTTTATTTATTCATCTTGGCCCTGGAATCCTGCAGGGTGACGGTGCGGTTGAAGACCTAGGTGGGTCCTGAGGCTTTTGCATCCAGGTAGAAGTAGCCTGTGCGTTCGAACTGGCAGTTTTCTTCCGGCTTGGCATCGGCCAGGCTGCAAGCCGGGGTCGGGCTTGACAATTGGGTGTTTTGTCAGACGAGAATGCCCAATAGTCAAGCCTGACCCCCGCAGACAAGTATTAACCTTGCCAAGATGGGGAAATGGTTTTTCCATCACAAGGAAGAAGTCTATCTCTTGACAAGGGCCTTTTAATGGGTGCCCCCTTGCTTGCCCCCTTGCTTCGCAACAGAAATTCTAGGTTTAAAATAAAAAAAATGACGCGAGGTATGAAAGCTATCTGAAAAGATGGTGTCCCCGGCACTTCCTTCCTCAGCGATAAAGAGGAGTGTGCAAAAAGAGGAATTTCTCGTATAGTTATTCTGATAATCTTCCCAAAAGATTAGATTTGAAATGTTAAGTGCGCCCCTACCTTTCCTTCTGATGGAGAAAATGATTTTGACCGAGATTTGTATGCAATGCGCTGTATGTTGTAAAAACTATCCTTTTGTAAATCTGTCTAGAAATGAGATGAATTCCCTGGAAGATCAGACGGGCTTACAGTCCGACCTGTTTACAAATCGGAAAGGTGTAGGAACTGATGAATATTTTTTACAATTTAAAGAGAATGGCGATTGCATTTTTTTAGATGAAAACCATGGCAGATTTTCCTGTAGCGTATATGGAGCAAGACCAGGGGTTTGCGAAATATACCCCTCGGAAACCATCCAGAAAGACTTCTGCGTAGCAAGTAGTAAAAAATGTCTGAGTAACATTCCAGCCCGTCCACAACAAGTGTTGTTACTCCCGCTAATTCCCACCAGTTAACATCAGAGATGAGACGCGCGGGGTCGGACCAAGCCAAGTAGATGATAATCTGTTTAATTAGCTCGAAAAACTGCCGGTTTTTATCCCTGGAACTCCCTTTTTGCCATCAAAAAGATATCTTTAAGCTTTATCGCCTTAAACACTGAATTGACAGGTCAAGGAGTGTGGAACGCCCTTAAGTTTTGATCCGGCAAGGGTGCAGAGACCTGCCGTTGTCTTTCTTTAGATTAAACACATGGTTTTAAATTGGTGTCATTTAGGGCTCTGGGGGCGGGCCACGCTAACTAGCTACAATCCCAGCGCTTGAAGGAGTTCCTAATCAAGGGCTTAACCATGGATGACGAGCGTCTCAAGGAGGCCGGCAACAGCCGCTACTTTGAGGAGCTGCTGGCCCGTATCCGCGATATCCGCGCGGGGTATCCGTGCGGGGTCGGACCAAGCTAACCACCTGTATCTTCAATTTATTTGATTAAATAATGGTTGTTTTAAGTCCTTAGATCACCCATTTTACCATCAAAAACATGGCTCTAAGCCAAATCCGACAATCATAAATCACATTATTGGGTAAGGGAAAGTGGCAAGTTGCCAGTTGATATTTGCGATGTATCGTTGGGGCAGGTGCAGCGATTGACAGCCATTTATTCATTTATGGTATATAATGACCAGCAGTAACAATGACCGATCACCAATGGTTGTCCTGAAGATAAAACAGTAATTATAGAGAGTGGGAAAGATGAGCAAAGAACATAAAAGCATTAAGGCGGGCAAAAAGAAACCGGCCATGACTCCAAAGGAAAAAAAGGCCGCGAAGAAAACCAAAAAAGCGAACAAGAATGCCGGTAAAGATTACTAGCCCAGACTCGTGAGTGGGGTCAGAGTACCAAGAGAAAGTCAACAAAAACAAACAGCCCCTTTTCGTTGGGGACGCTCCTAAATAACTAAATAACATGCGAAACAAGAATAGGAACTCTGATCAAGAAAATAAAATTCAATTAAGTTATTTAATTTCTTAAGAGCGTCCCGCAACAACGCAATAAATTCCTCCCGGAGGGGCAAAGGTCAACGGCAGACTTGCCCCCTTTCTTTGGAGTAAATGTAACAATCGCTAATATAATGCAAAAAATGGCGACAGATCTATTTTCTGGGGGCCGATCTATTAAGACCGAATGTT
>DAOVJK010000011.1 GCA_030673265.1 Pseudomonadota bacterium
ACCATAATAGTCATAAACCGGGATGAGAATGCCCCTATTTTTGACGTGGCAACTTACGGGGTGGTTGGCGATGTGTTTGAGTTTTTGCCGAAGCTTATTAGTCGTCTCAAGGACCAACAGGCCGGGGAGGGTGATAACTAATGAGCCTTGACGGTAAAATAGCACTGGTTACCGGCGGCAGCCGTGGGATCGGCCGGGCCATAGCCTTACGTTTGGCAGAGATGGGAGCCAAGGTCGCGATAAATTATGTGAGTAATCCGGATGCTGCCCAGGAAGTTGTTGGAGCCATTGCAGCAATGGGTGGCGAAGGTCGGCATTATAAATTTGATGTGGCCGATACCAGTGCGGTCAATGATTCGATTGCGAAGATTATTGAAGATTATGGTCGCCTGGATATTCTTGTTAACAACGCCGGGATTACCCGGGACGGTTTGTTGATGAAGATGAAAGAAGAAAATTGGGATCAAGTTCTTGACACCAACCTCAAAGGTGCTTTTAACTGTATCAAGGCCGTTACCAGGCCGATGATGAAACAACGCTGGGGCAGGATTGTCAATATTAGTTCGGTTATAGGCTTTCTCGGCAATGCCGGACAGGCTAATTATGCAGCTGCCAAGGCTGGCCTGACCGGTCTGACCCGGTCGATTGCCCGGGAGCTTGCTTCCCGTAGTATTACAGTAAACGGGGTGGCGCCAGGTTATATTGATACTGATATGACCCGTGACCTTGCGGAAGAAGTCAGGGCAAAGGTTTTGGGAGAGATCCCGATGCGGTCCATGGGCTCGGCTGAGGATGTGGCTGGGGCAGTGGCTTATCTGGTTAGCGAAGATGCCCGATACATTACCGGTCAGTTCATTCATGTGAACGGCGGTATGTTTATGGGCTGAGTAGTTGCTCGCGTCACAGCTAAGTAAAGACTGCGAAAAGTATCCAAAGGATGTTAAGTAGTCTAGGCATCTATTTGAGAGCGCTCCATGCAGGGGGCGTATTTGATTTTTGTTCGTTCGGCTTACCACATAACAGTGTTTTGGCCTTACTCATAAAAATACGTTACACCTTATATGTTGAAATTATTGTATAGTAATCGTGAGATTTTTTACGTGTTAATCAAGTAATTTAAAGGTTGTTTTCAGACAACAATTTTAAGGAGAAAACTATGTCTGTTGAAGAAAAACTTATTGATATTATTGCAGAGCAGCTCAGTGTTGATAAAGCCAAGGTTGTTCCCGGTGCTTCTTTTGTTGATGATCTGGGTGCAGATTCTCTTGATCTGGTTGAATTGATTATGGCCATGGAAGAGGCTTTCGATATCGAGATTGCCGATGAAGTTGCCGAGAAGATCACTTCCGTTAAAGATGCGATTGAGCATGTTAACAAGGTCAGTGGCTGAGCCGTCTCATTTTTTTGGGAACGATGATTGCGTTAAGCTGTTGTTGTCCGCCACTGCTTGACAAGGAGTGACAGATGAGAAGAAGAGTTGTGGTTACAGGCGTTGGCCTGGTCACCCCGTTGGGGATTGGTGTGCAGGAGACCTGGGAAGGTTTATGTGCCGGTCGAAGCGGAGTCGGTCTGGTCAGTCGTTTTGATACCAGTGATTATGCGGTAAAGATTGCGGCCGAGGTCAAGGATTTCGAGGTCGAGGACTTTATCGAGAAAAAGGTTGCCAAGCATCTGGAATTATTTGTCCAGTATGCGATGGTTGCCGCGATAATGGCCCGTGAAGACTCCGGCCTGGAGATAACCGAGGCCAATGCGCCGCGCGTCGGGGTTTTTACCGGTAATGGTATTGGTGGCCTGCCTGCTATTGAGAAATATCATAAGGTGGTACTTGATCGGGGGCCGAAAAGGATTACTCCCTTCTTTATCCCTATGGTTATTTCAAATATGAGTGCTGGTCAGGTGTCGATAGCTCTTGGCGCCCAAGGTCCTAATTTGTCTGTGACCACCGCTTGCGCGGCCGGCACCCATGCAGTTGGTGAGGCGTTTCGCTCGATTAGTCGCGGTGACTGTGATGTGGCCATTACCGGAGGCAGTGAATCTACGGTCTGCTCTTTGGCTGTTGCCGGTTTCAATGCAATGAAAGCCCTGTCCCGACGGAATGATGACCCACAGGCTGCTTCGCGGCCCTTTGATCGTGACCGTGATGGGTTTATTATTGCTGAAGGCGGCGGCATGTTGGTCCTTGAGGAACTTGAGCATGCCATAAAGCGCGGCGCCAAAATCTATGCTGAGATAGGCGGATATGGCCTGAGTGGCGATGCGTATCACATGGCGGCACCTCCAGATGATGGTAACGGTGCGGTCCGATGTATGGAGATGGCTTTGGCCGATGGTGGCCTGAATCCCGCCGATATCGATTACATTAACGCCCATGGGACCTCCACCCCATTAAATGATGTGGTGGAAACTGGAGCTATTAAGCGGGTTTTTGGTGACCATGCCGCCAAACTGGCGATCAGCTCGACCAAGTCTATGACTGGTCATATGCTCGGCGGCGCCGGTGGTATTGAATCGGTTTTCACTGCGCTGACCATCAAGAACGGGGTAATTCCTCCGACCATTAATCTCGATAATCCTGATCCGAGATGTGATCTGGATTATGTGCCGAATGTGGCGCGTGAGATGGATGTTAAGGCTGCTGTCTCGAATTCATTCGGTTTTGGCGGGACTAATGCCGTCCTGGTCATGAAAAAATTCCAGGGATAGCCCTCCATCTTTAGAGGTAAGATTTGTGAAGATTGCGATTGGCTGTGATCATGGCGGTTTTGGTGTTAAAAACGATGTTGTCGAATTACTGCAAAGTATGGGACACGGGGTTAGCGATCATGGTTGCGATTCCGGGCAATCGGTTAACTACCCTGATTATGCCAAAATTGTTTGTCTGGATGTTGAGAATGGTACGGCCGATCGTGGTATCCTGATCTGTGGAACCGGGATCGGCATGTCCATGGCAGCTAACCGTTCTAAATCGATTCGGGCGGCTCTCTGTCATGAACTTTTCACTGCCGCGATGAGTCGCGAACACAACGATGCCAATGTCCTTTGCCTTGGCGCCAGGGTTGTTGGGCCCGGGTTAATTCTTGAGATAGTCAGAACCTGGATGAATACGGAATTTGCCGGTGGCCGTCATCAGACCAGAATTGAGATGTTCTCCAATGCTATTGGCTGAAAATTAATTGAATCCCCTTTTTAACGTTTTATTCATAAACAAGAAGGTTGCCAAGTGTCCCGTCTGAAAACAGTTGATCCTGAAGTATACAAAACAATCAAAAATGAACTTGAGCGTCAGGCTTACCAACTTGAGTTAATTGCCTCTGAAAATACGGTCAGCAGGGCGGTTCTCGATGCTCAGGGCTCGGTTTTTACCAATAAATACGCCGAAGGTTATCCCAGTAAGCGGTATTATGGCGGTTGTGAGTATGCGGATGAGATTGAGACTTTAGCTATTGATCGGGCCCTTGAGATATTTGGGGCTGAATATGCTAATGTCCAGGCCCATTCAGGTAGTCAGGCAAATATGGCGGTTTATTTTGCTACACTACAACCAGGAGATAAAGTTCTGGGCATGGATCTGGCCCATGGCGGTCACCTTACCCACGGCAGTTCGCTTAGCTTTTCCGGTAAGCTTTATGATTTCGTTTCCTATGGTGTTGATCATGAAACCGAGCAGATCGATATGGCTGAGGTCGAGCGGCTTGCCCTGGAACATCGCCCCAAGATGATTGTCGCCGGGGCGAGTGCCTACCCACGATTTATAGATTTTGCCGGTTTTCGTCAGATAGCAGATAAAATAGGGGCTCTGTTTATGGTCGATATGGCCCATATTGCCGGGCTGGTCGCCGCCGGAGTTCATCCTTCACCCGTACCCTATGCCGATTTTGTTACCTCTACAACTCATAAAACCATGCGCGGACCCCGTGGCGGTTTGATCCTGGCCAAAGAAAAGTTTGGCCGAAGCCTGAACAGCAATATCTTTCCGGGGATTCAGGGGGGGCCGTTAGTGCATGTAATTGCCGCCAAGGCGGTCGCCTTTAAAGAAGCGTTGACCGATGGTTTTAATACATACCAGCAGCAGGTGGTTGCTAATGCCCGGGTGCTTGGTGAGGGTTTGAAGGCAGCCGGTTTTCGCTTGGTCTCCGGTGGAACAGACAACCATCTCCTTCTCCTGGATCTCGCCAGTAAGGGAATTACCGGTAAGGTCGCCGAGGAAGCTCTTGAGAAGGCCGGCTTGACCGTTAATAAGAATGCGGTGCCGTTTGACACCCAACCCCGTTTTGTGACTGGCGGTATACGGGTCGGTACCCCGGCCGTTACTACCAGGGGTCTGAAGGAAGATGAGATGAAATTGGTTGCTGCCTGGATTGATCGGGTCATCGCCAATGTAGATGATGACACACAGTTGGCTGTAATTCGTCAGGAAGTCCACGACCTCTGTACAAAGTTCCCTCTTTATCCTGATTTGCAGAAGGAAATGGTCTGATTGATGAGTGATCCCAGGCCTTCCTGGCATGAATATTTTATGTCGATCACCGAACTGGTGGCCCAGCGTTCCACTTGTACCCGAAGGTATGTCGGGGCGATTCTGGTCAGGGACAAACGGATTATCTCCACCGGTTATAACGGAGCGCCGTCCGGAATCAGTCACTGCTTCGATGTCGGTTGCCTTCGTGAGCAGCAGGGCATTCCGTCTGGCGAGCGTCATGAGCTTTGTCGTGGCCTCCATGCCGAGCAGAATGCCATTATCCAGGCCTCCCTGCAGGGGAGTACGGTCGGAGGTTCAACTCTGTACTGTACCAATATGCCCTGCGCAATTTGCACTAAAATGTTAATCAATTCACAGATATCCGAAGTTTATTATCGAGAGGGCTACGCAGATACGCTCTCCTCTTCATTAATGGCCGAGGCCGGTATCCCCCTTATCCAACTGGGTTGATGTGCCAGTAGGATATCTCGCAAGTAACGTTTTTTTTCTGATGACCAGAATGGTGAAGAAGTGAAATGTCCATATTGCGGTCATCTCGAAAACAGGGTGGTTGACTCCCGGTTAAATAAGGAATTCACCATAACCCGGCGGCGTCGTTCCTGCGATGCCTGTCAGCGGCGTTTTACCACTTATGAACGGTTGGAAGTAACTGTGCCGATGCTGGTCAAGAAGGATGGTCGCCGCGAGCCGTGGGACCGGCACAAGGTGGTGTCCGGTCTGAAAAAGGCCTGTGAGAAGAGACCGGTGAGCATGGCTGAGATTGAGGAGTTTGTCGATGCCATGGAGATTGAGCTCCAGGGTTTGGGTGAACGCGAGATATCAGTTGACCTGATCGGTGAAAGGATTATGGTTGGCCTGCGCAACATGGATGAAGTGGCTTATGTGCGTTTTGCCTCGGTATATCGACAATTTAAGGATTTGGGCGAGTTCATGGATGAATTGAAATTGATGCTGGATAGCGGCAAGAAAAATTGATTCATGAGTGATTACGACGAACTCGATTTCGGTTTTATGCGGCTGGCAATCCAGGAAGCCCGTAAAGGTCTGGGCAAAACTTCGCCAAATCCCTGCGTCGGCGCCGTCGTGGTTAAGAATGGCCGGTTAATTGCCAAAGGATATCACCGGCAGGCCGGAATGCCCCATGCCGAGGTTAATGCCCTGGCGATGGCTGGACGGGATGCTGAAGGTGCCACGATATATGTGACTCTGGAACCGTGTAATCATACGGGCAGAACTCCTCCCTGTACGGAAAAAATTCTGGCCGCTGGAATTAGTCGGGTGGTGGTTGGGATGAATGACCCGAACCCCCTTGTCAACGGCAGTGGTAATGATTACCTTTCCAGCCGAGGTGTGTCGGTTGCCGCCGGGCTTCTCAGTGATGAATGTCGACAGTTGAACAGACCTTTTATCAAACATGTCACCACCGGGTTGCCGTGGGTTATTATGAAGGCCGGACTCAGTGTTGACGGTCGGATCGCTACAGGAACCGGGCACAGTCGCTGGGTAACCTGTGAAGAATCCCGCCGCCATGTTCATCGCTTGCGTAATCAGGTTGATGCCATACTAATTGGCTCTGGCACTGCCTTGGCTGATGATCCATCGTTGACCAGCAGATTGGTGGGGCGGCCTGGGCGAGATCCTCTCCGGGTTGTGCTCGACAGTAGTTTGCAGATTTCTACCAAGGCTAGAATGCTCCAGCTTGAATCAATGGCCTCTACCTGGATCTTTTGTGGTCCCGGAGCCGATTCTATTCGGCGCAGCCAATTGGTGGAGGCTGGTGCGGTTGTTAAAGAAGTTGATATTGATCCAGGTGGCGGATTGGATTTGGTTGCGGTGCTTGAGGAACTGGGCCGAGCTGATATTAACAGCTTGCTGGTCGAGGGGGGCGGAAAGGTCCATGCCGCTTTTCTGGCGCAGGATCTGTACGATCAGGCGGATCTTTTTATTGCCCCGATCTTTATCGGTGCTGAGGGGATCCCGGTGGTTGGTGCGCTTGGGCTTGACAAAATTGATGAAGGCAAGAGATTTCAGATGGTAAAGACCAGAAGATTTGGTAGCGACGTAATGATTGAGGGGCTTTTCGAAAACTAGTTTTGAGCGGGCCTTGAGAATTCTCCAAAGGACAGAGCAAGCCAATCTATGGTGTCGTAGAGCATTTTCGCAGTCTTCGCTTAACTGCTTGGACTATTCCTGGCCTTTTTGAGAATTTATCGGTTTTTGTGAAGGATAACTTATGTTTACCGGAATTATTCAGGGCAGGGGTACCGTTTACGAGAAGAGACCGGGTGGCGGCGGTCTGGTTTTCGGAATTGAGGCTGATTTTGACCTGACTGATCCTGCTGAGGGAGAATCTATCGCCGTCAACGGCGTTTGTCTGACGGCCAGGGCAATTAGTGGTCGCCGTTTTCTGGTGGATGTTTCTCCGGAGAGTGTCGAACGGACCAGTCTTGGTCGGGTTGCGGTTGGTAGTGTTGTTAATCTGGAAAGGGCCTTAAGGCTAAGCGACCGCCTCGGCGGGCACATGGTTAGCGGTCATGTGGACGCGGTAGCGGAGATTGTTGCCCGTAAACCTCTTGGTGATTTTGTTATTTTCACCTTCAGGGTGCCTGCGGGACTTGGGCGGTATATTATTGAAAAGGGATCGATCACCATTGATGGAATCAGCTTGACCGTCAACCAGATTGATGAACAGACTTTTTCGGTGTCTATCATCCCCCATACTTTAGAAATTACCACTCTCGGGAAAATGAGCCAGGGCGATCTGGTTAATCTGGAAGTGGATCTTATTGGCAAATATGTCGAAAAACTTCTGTCTGTGCAGCCGGAAGGTGGAGAGGGGCAGCGATCTGCTCTCAATCCCGCCTTTTTGGCCGAGCACGGATTTATCAAATAAGCGGTGAAATTAGATGACAGTGAACACGATTGAAGAGGCAATTGAGGATATCCGGGCCGGCAAGATGGTCATTCTGGTGGATGATGAGGACCGTGAGAATGAAGGTGATCTGTGCATGGCTGCTCAGATGGTAACTCCCGATGCCGTCAACTTTATGGCGACCCATGGTCGGGGTCTGATCTGCCTCACTTTGATTCCGGAACAGATCGACAAACTGCAGTTACCGATGATGGTCCGGGATAACAAATCACCTTTCGAAACGGCATTTACCGTAAGCATTGAATCCCGAAAAGGAGTTACCACCGGGATCTCGGCTGCCGATCGCGCTCAAACCATTCAGACTGCGGTGAGATTGGATGTCAAGGCGGAGGACATCGTTAGTCCCGGCCATATCTTCCCGTTAAGGGCTCGCCAGGGCGGGGTGCTGGTCCGTACTGGTCAGACCGAGGGGTCGGTCGATCTGGCCCGTCTGGCCGGCTTGCGCCCTTCAGGGGTCATCTGTGAGATCATGAATGAAGACGGGACCATGTCCCGAATGCCTGACCTCAAAGAATTCGCCAAAAAACATGACTTGAAGGTCTGCACCATTGCCGATCTGGTCGCCTATCGGCTTCAGAAAGATACTTTGGTGCAGCGGGCTGCCGAGACCAGGCTGCCGACCAGATATGGCGGCGAATTTACGGCGATTGTTTATACCAACGATGTGGATGCATACGAGCATTTGGCTCTGGTCAAGGGCGATATTGATCCCGAGAGTGAGGTGTTGGTCAGGGTCCATTCCGAATGCCTGACCGGAGATGTCTTTGGTTCCATGCGTTGTGATTGCGGCGGCCAGCTGCATGCGGCCATGAAGATGGTTGAAAAAGAGGGCAAGGGTGTTATCCTCTATATGCATCAGGAGGGCCGGGGCATTGGCCTGGTCAATAAATTGAAGGCCTATGCCCTGCAGGATGAAGGGATGGATACGGTCGAAGCTAACAAGAAGCTTGGTTTCAAGGCCGACCTCCGTGACTATGGCATCGGCGCCCAGATTCTCCGGGATCTCGGGGTACGCAAGATGAAGCTGATCACCAATAATCCTAAAAAAATTGTCGGCTTGGAAGGGTATGGTCTTGAGGTTACCGGGCGGATGTCAGTTGAGATTGAGCCGGATCCGGAAAACCTTAAGTATCTGCAGTGTAAAAAGGACAAGCTTGGTCATATGCTTGATCTGATCACCAGTGAATCGGGAACTGCTGTCAAATAGCTGGTTTTGTAGTATTATTGCACAAAGAATCTATCGGTAGGGTCAGGGTGGCTTTGTTCCCCGTCTATCGGCAAGGCAAGGTTATAGGAGACAGAAATGGCTAAATATATTGAAGGTAAGCTTACCGGAGATGGTAAAAAGTTCGGTATTGTCGTGGCACGGTTTAATTCCTTTATTGCCGAAAGGTTGCTGGAGGGTGCCCTTGATTCTCTGATCAGATCCGGGGTTAGTGATGATGATATCGAGGTAGCCCGGGTTCCCGGTGCCTATGAGATTCCACTGGTGGCCCAAAAGATGGTTAAATCGGGCCGCTTTGATGCGGTTATCTGCCTTGGTGCGATAATCCGCGGCGCTACCCCCCATTTTGATTTTGTCGCCAATGAGGCGGCTAAGGGTATTGCCCAGGTCAGTATGGATAGCGGAGTGCCTGTCATGTTCGGCGTCCTGACCACTGACAATATCGAGCAGGCAATTGAGCGGGCCGGCACTAAGGCGGGCAACAAGGGTTCCGATTGCGCCGTAGCAGCCCTGGAAATGATCAATCTGCTTGCGCAGTATTGATTCTTGTCCATGACTGTTCCGATTAGACGCAGGGCCAGAGAACTGGCCATGCAGGCTTTGTATCAGAGTGAGACTACCGGTATAACGTCGGAGGAAGCTTTCCTGTTGCTGCGAGAAAATTTTCAGGCCAATAAGAAAGCCGCGCCGTATGCCTTGGAGATTTTGGCCGGGGTCAACGAGTGCCGGGCTGAGATCGACCAGCTTATCTCCGAGCATTCAAAAAACTGGCGTTTGGAGCGAATGTCCATGGTTGATCGGAATATCATCCGGATTGCCGCCTTCGAATTTTTAAAGAAAGGGCAGGATGTGCCGCCTGCAGTTGTGATCAACGAGGCCTTGGAAGTAGCGGTTCGCTATTCAGACGAGGATGCCTCCCCATTCATTAACGGGATTCTCGATTCCATGAAAAATGCGTTAGAGCAGGATTAACTAAAGCTCCTTTACTGTTCCGAGCATCCCAGGATCACCAAGAAGATGGCCAAACAGATAATTCAAAGAGAGATGCCGAGTCTGCTTCAGGAACTCTTTTCCGTCCTGGGTCTATTTGTTGCCGTATTCATCCTTATCTGTCTGGCTGGTTTTTCTCTGCCGGATGGCACCGGCCAGATAGAACCTTTGTTCTGGGGGGGGAAGATCGGTCATTTCTTTGCCCTGCAGGTCATGGGTTTTATGGGTTTAAGTTCTTTCCTGCTGGTCATTCTGCTTTTCTGCTTTTCGTTTTTCTTTTTCTCGCCCAAAGCATCTTTTGATCGTCTTCCCCATGTATTTGCCGGTTGTACCGGGATCCTCATTGCCAGCAGCGGTCTGTTGGCGGCCAGCGCTACGGGCGAATTTCATATCTTCGGCAGAATCTATCCGGTTGGTGGCTATGTTGGAGATCTGCTTTATGCCTTTATGGGTGAATATTTCGGTAATCCTGGCGCGATTCTTTTCTTTATCTCTTTACTCCTGATCTCTTTGATGGTCTCGGTTGAGTTCTCGCCTTACCTTTGGGCCTGTAATGTGGTCGAAGGACTCAAGTCTTTATGGAGATTCATTCTGGATTGGAAAGCCGCTAAAAGCTGGACCTCGAAAGTCGAGGCAGACAAAAGCCCGGTCAAGATGCCTGCCCTCAATGGGCCCGCTTCCGGTTCCGGTGCTAATGATGACGATGAAATGGTTATCTCGGTACCCAATGTCAATCAACCGGTTCGTTTGACTGAGGACGAGTCTGATGAAGAGTTCCTGCCCCTGCCCCTGACCGCCGGGCAGTATCGCTTGCCGGGGGTGAATCTGTTGGATAAATCGTCAGCCGGAGATTTCCTGGAGGATCGGGATCATTACCTGAAGACGAGCCGGAAGCTTGAGTCCACCTTTAAGGATTTCGGGGTGATCGGTAAGGTTTCCGGTATTTCACCGGGGCCGGTCATAACCACCTACGAATTCGAGCCGGCGCCCGGTGTCAAAATTAATAAGATCGCCTCTCTGGCCGATGACCTGGCCATGAAACTAAAGGCCGAGAGTGTCCGGATTGTCGGATCCATCCCCGGTAAGGCTGCTTTGGGTATCGAGATACCCAATCCTGAGCGGCAGATTGTTTATATTCGAGATATTCTGGCCAGTGACGAGTTTCAGAAGGCGTCCTCCAAACTTACTCTTGGTTTGGGCATGGATGTTATCGGCAATCCAGTGATGGCCAACCTCGCAAAAATGCCGCATCTGCTGATTGCCGGAGCCACAGGCGCCGGTAAGAGTGTGTCGGTAAATTCGATTATCTGCAGCATCCTGATGAAAGCCACGCCCGAGGATGTCCGCTTGTTGATGATTGATCCGAAACGGATAGAGCTTTCCTGTTATGAGGATATCCCCCACCTTCTTCATCCGGTGGTGGTCGACCCCAAGATGGCCAGTCGGGCTCTGCAGTGGGCGGTGCGGGAAATGGAACGCCGCTACCAGCTCATGGAAGAGAAGCGGGTCAAGAGTATCAGCAGCTTCAACGAGATCAGCGAAGACGAGCGCTTGCCATTGATTGTTGTCATAATCGATGAGCTGGCCGATTTGATGATGGTTTCATCCAAAGAAGTTGAGGATTCGGTAGCCCGTCTGGCCCAGATGGCTCGGGCCGCCGGAATGCACCTGATTCTGGCTACCCAGCGACCATCGGTTGATGTCCTCACCGGGCTGATTAAGGCAAATTTCCCGACCAGGATGTCTTTCAAGGTTTCTTCTAAAATAGATTCGCGGACTATCCTTGATAACAGCGGCGCCGAACACCTGCTGGGCGCAGGCGATATGCTTTTCCTGCCACCCGGAACTGCCCGTCTCTTGCGGATCCATGGCGCTTATATTTCTGAAAAGGAAATTGAGAATATTGTCAAATTCATTAAGGAGCAACGGACGGCAAGTTATGATGAATCGGTGACCAGCATTGCCGAGGGTCTTTCTGAAGAAGAAAATGGCGAGGCCGAAGAATTGGACGAAAGATATGACGAGGCGGTGGCCTTGGTCTGTGAGTCCGGCCAAGCCTCGATCTCCATGGTGCAAAGGCGTTTGCGGGTCGGTTACAATCGGGCGGCCCGGATGATTGAGACCATGGAGCGAGAGGGAGTTGTCGGGCCGGCCGATGGTTCTAAAGCCCGCGAAGTATTGGTCCGAAACAATTACTGATCAGCAGGGTCTCCTGTCTCTGCCCCCATTTTTGAACCCAGGCAGTTTATCTGGTGCTGGAAATCATGGCAGCAATCTCTCCATTGTACCTTGTTGTTGATGCTGCCGGTAGAAAGTGCTTTTCCGGAGCCTACTTGTAAATCAAACAATAATGACTATCTTTAAAAGACGTTGTGATAGTAATTATTACGGGGGGTAACGAGAGTGCAAAATAAAGTGGTGAGCAAGGTGATCGATCTGGCCCAGGTCAATACCATTGTGTTCCATCTTCCGGATGGTGAGGCTCTATCCATGCCGGTGGAGGAGCTGCAAGGTGGTGATTTAGAGTTGGGCTTAGGTAAGGTTTGCGATACCTCTGAGATTAATGGTGAAATTCATTACTTTCCGCGGGGTAACGCCTGAACCTGAGATTTCAGGATTTTTACTGGTTCTGCAAGGGGTTCGTCTTTATAAATAAAGGGCGGCCCCTTTGTTATTTGCATATATGAATAAGATCGATCTGAAAATAGATGGCCATGTCCATACCAGCATGTGTCACCATGCCTCCGGCTCCATGGAGGATTATGTGCTAGCCGCCATCGACCGAGGTTTGGAGAGGCTTTTTTTTCTGGAGCATCTTGAGGTCGGCATTAATTATTTTGAGTGCACCTGGCTGAGCCGGCAAGATTTCGACAATTATTTCCAGGAAGGCCTGCGCCTCCGGGAGAAGTATGGGGACCGTCTCTTTGTCGGGCTGGGAGTCGAGGTTGGCTATAATCCCGAGCGGTCCCAGGAAATTCTGGAAAGATTGGCCGAACGGACCTGGGACAGGGTCGCTGTTTCATATCATTTCATGCGGGTTGGTGATCAGCATTACAATCTTGTCAGCCGTAAGTCCCATAATCTCGAGGCCCTCGGTCGATTAGGGGTGGCGAAAGTCGTTGCAGCCTATTTTGATACGGTGCTTGAGGCGGTGCAAACCGTCCCGGCTGAGGTGGTCTGCCACCTGGATGCGGTGCTGCGTTACCATCCTGATATTCATTTTGAACAGAGCCATTATCGCCAGATCGAATTGATCCTGGCGGCGATGGCCGAACGGGGAATGGCTTTGGAAGTCAATGCCTCTGGTTGCCGGATGCGGGGCGAACCTTTTCCGGCTCGGGATATTGTTCGGGAGGCGGTGCTGCGCAAGATCCCTTTGGCCGCAGGTTCCGATGCCCATCGGCCAGAGGACGTGGGTCGTTTTGAGCTGCTGGCCGAAACCTTCGGGGAAGGGTCAGTTTAGTTCGATGGTCAGGGGTACCGCATAGAGTTGCCGGGAAATGGTTTGGGTCGAGCCGAGATGCCATTTTCCGCACGAGGCTTTGTCGCTAAGTTGCTCGTCGATCTTTTTCACCATTCCGCCAATGTTAATGATTGGATGCCGGGAGAATACCTCCGGCAGGCCCTGGGTTAGATGACAGGCCAGGCATTTGCCGGGGCGCTCGCTCAGGTTTATCAGAAACTGCAGGGATTTCTGGTCGGAGCTAAGACCGTTGTAGGCAAGACTGATGTCATAAGACCCTTCTTCGATGTCACCGTAAAGTGCTTCAAAGAAATCGTTGGCTCGTTCGCTCGGGAGCAATTCTTTAAGAATGCTGTCGGTAAATATTTCCTGGAAGTTGTCGGTTGTCATTTTACGGTTTTCTCTCTTATTTATTGATTTGTTAGCTGTTAGTTCCGATAGGGGACAAGATACTAGAATGGCGCAATGCGTCAATCCAATTTATTTCTGACAGAAGCTGCAGTCGGCATCAGTTGGAATCAGCGGAACCGATTTCTTCTGCTGCCTTGATGAATATCGGAATTTCACAGATAAGCGAAGACTTCGGGCTCGCTTACCCGGTGCCTGCAGTAGGATTTTAAAATGATTGCATCTATTCTAAATCAGGAATAATTCCGTTTTTCTCTTTTAGATATTGATTTATTGCCTAACTACAGAGCGATGAGTTGTTCGTGAAATTGAGCTCATTGTCCTTGGTGTCATTGCAGCACCTTGGCGCCTGTGGTAAATTCATTTTCCGCCAGGCTCTATTTCTGGGCCTTTTTTAGTACGTGAAAATCTCAATTGAAACGCCTGGGTTAATGCAACAGTCTCTCTTTGCCTCAGAAAATAAGGACCAGGTCGCCGGTTCGGAAGGTTTCAGCCGTGGTGATTTAAATGCTGCCCAGCTGGAAGCCGCCACCAGTATGGGCGTGCCGCTATTGGTTATAGCCGGGGCCGGGACCGGTAAGACCCGGACCCTGGTCTACCGGATGGCCTATCTCATTGAGCAGGGAGTGGCGGCTGAGAACATCCTGTTACTGACCTTTACCCGTAAAGCAGCCCAGGAGATGACTGAACGGGCTGCCGCTCTGATCAGGGACCCTGGCCAGCGGGTTACCGGCGGCACCTTCCACTCTATGGCCAATATCCTCTTGCGGAAATATGGCCATCATCTTGGCTATGCCCCCAACTTCACGATCCTTGACCGCTCCGACTCCGAGGGCATCATCAATTTGATCAAGTCGTCACTGGAACTGGGTGGTTCCGGTAAACGCTTCCCGTCGAAAAGAGTGGTTTGCAATCTCTTGTCTAGGTCAGTCAATAAATGTAGCAGTGTCGAGGCGGTTATTGAGGATCAATACAGCCATCTGCACGAATATCACGCCGAGCTGGAGCGAATTTTCGATCATTATCGTAAGTTTAAATTTGAGCACGGTCTGATGGATTATGACGACCTGCTGGTTAACCTGCGCCAGGTGATGACCGAGGAGCCCCAGGTTCGTGAGGAGATAACCGGTCGCTTTAAACATGTCCTGGTCGATGAGTATCAGGATACCAACCCAATTCAAGCTGATATTGTCAGATTGGTTGCATCCGGGCATAACAATGTCATGGTCGTCGGTGATGATTCCCAATCGATCTACAGTTTTCGGGGCGCTGATTTTCGCAATATCATGGATTTCCCCAAGGTTTTTCCTGAGACCAAGGTAGTCCGGCTCGAGGAGAACTATCGCAGCACCCAGGCAATTCTGGCGCTCACCAATGCCATTATCGATAAGGCCGAAGAAAAGTTTACCAAAAAACTTTTCAGTAATATCGAAGGTGGCCCCAAACCGCTGCTCCAGGGGAGCTGGGATGAATCGGCCCAGGCCCGTTGGGTTGCCGAACGGATTGTCGAACTCCAGGGCCGTGATGTGCCGCTGACTGAAATCGCGGTGTTGTTTCGCTCGGGCTTTCATTCATACAAACTAGAGTTGGAGTTGACGAATCGTCATGTTGTTTTTGAAAAACGGGGCGGGCTGAAACTGACCGAGTCGGCCCATATCAAGGATGTTCTTGCCTATCTGCGGGTGACCAACAACCCGGAAGATCATCTGTCATGGAACCGGATTTTGCTGCTCCTCGAAAAGGTCGGGCCCAAGACGGCGCGTAATGTCCTGGAGCGAATTCGCTCGGCCGAGGATCCACTGTTGGCGGTCAGCGAGTTCCCGGCTGGCAAAAGCTGGCAGACAGGTCTAAAAAAACTGGTTGAGATGCTGATCTCGCTCCGTGCTCCCGGCCTCAAGCCGGTAGCAATGTTTGATCTGGCTATAGAGTATTACCGGGAGATTTTTGAACGGATCTATCATGATGATTATCCTACCCGCAGCCGTGATCTTGACCAGCTGCGGCAGCTGGTTTCCGGTTACGTTGACCTGCAGTCGTTGATGGATGATACCACCCTTGATCCGCCCGAGGCGACGGATGAGTCCCTTGGCGGCCGGTTGGGCATGCCCCCGGAGCAGATGATCCTCTCGACGATCCATTCCGCCAAGGGGCTTGAATGGGACCATGTCTTTGTCATCAACCTGGCGACCGGCCGTTTTCCTACCTGTCAGCCCTTTATGACCCAGGAGTGGGAGGAGGAGCGGCGGATGTTCTATGTCGCCGCAACCAGGGCTCGCCAGAGGCTCTATCTCTCTTATCCCCGGGAGGTAATGTCCTTTGACCGGCAGGCCCAGGCCGGCGGGATGTCGCCATTTCTGGCGGAGCTTTCTCCTGTCCTGTTTGATAGCGGTGACCGGTCTGCCGCCCCGATTCAGCGAAACGGCCCGTCTTTGCCTGGCAGACCAAGAACCCCGGTCGTCACCAGGAGAGCACCAGACATCAGTCGTCTGACCGAGGGTGCCACGGTTCGGCATCCCTTCTTCGGTGAGGGCAAGGTGGAGAAAATGGCCGGTAACCATTCGGTTGAGGTATTCTTTGCCAGGCATGGCCGCAAGACCCTGCACCTGGATTATGCTAAATTGGAGCTTGTTGACTGATGGATTACCGTGAGGCCTGGTCGTATCTTGACGACCTGCAATTCTTTAAGATCAAGCTCGGGCTGGATTCGATGAGCGCCTTTCTGGAAAGCGTCGGCCAACCCCAGGAAAGGTTGAAATTCATCCATGTGGCGGGTACCAACGGCAAGGGCTCCGTCTCGGCCAATCTGTTAACGATCCTGGCCAGGGCCGGATACAAGGTCGGGCTCTATACTTCGCCGCACCTTTCATCGGTTCGCGAAAGATTTCGCATCAACGATGCTTATATCTCCGAGGAAGAATTTGCCGTCCAGGCCACTTCGATCAGGAATTCCCTGGCCGGGCGGCAGATCACCTATTTTGAATTTACCACCGCCCTGGCGATGTTATGGTTTGCCGAGCGGCAAGTGGATATTGTTATTCTGGAGGTAGGGCTGGGCGGTCGTCTTGATGCGACTAATGTCGTAACGCCTCTACTCTCCATTATCACCAATGTCTCCATGGACCATGAGGCCCATCTAGGTAATACCTTGACCGAGGTTGCCTTCGAGAAGGCCGGTATTATCAAGCCGGGGGTGGCGGTGGTTTCCGGGGTTGCTGCAGATGAGAGTCTGGAGGTGGTGGAGAAGACCTGCCTTGAGAGGGGCGCGCCCCTTTATCTCTTTGGCCGTGATTTCCAGCAAAAAACCACCTCAGCGGCTCTCTGGTCATTTGTGGGTTCGCCTGGGGGAAGGACGATAACCGGGCTCCACAGTGGCCTGGCCGGGGGCTATCAGCTTGTTAATAGTGCTGTCGCGCTTGCCGCCCTGGATCTTCTAGGGGAAAAAGGCTTCCCGGTCGGTGATGATACCATCAGGGCTGCTCTCCCAGAGGTCCGCTGGCCTGGTCGCCTTGAGGGATTCTGTCTCTCTGAACCTGAATTAGTCGAGATTGATTGTCCCGGTAACGGTGATGACCGCCAAGACTTTCGGCATTACCTGCTGGATGGCGCCCACAATCCGGCCGGGGTCAAGTCCCTGATTGAATACCTGCAGTCACGAGATGATTTTAATAACCTGGTCATGGTTTGGGCCAGTATGGCCGATAAAGATTATTCGTCCTCATTGGCAGCGGTTGCGCCCCTGTGCCGAAGGTTGATTTTTACGAGGCCGGAAGAGGAACGCTCCGCCCACCCTGATGTCCTGGCAAAGGCCCTTTCACCTGAATATCGTGAAAAGGCGCTCAGTATTGACGGGGTTGCAGAGGCTCTGGCTAAGGCCCGGGAAATTACCGCCGATAATGATTTGATCTGTGTGGCTGGATCTTTATATTTGATCGGATCGGCCCGCACCATTCTGTTGGGAGAGATTGTAAGATGAGCTGGGATGAAATATTTTTTACCGGGGTTGATGATGATGCGGTTAGGCGGGAAAAAGCCAAGGCTCGTGAGCTTCGTAAGAGTCGCTGGTGGCAGAGCAAAATTTCTGTGGGACGATGTTACTATTGTGCTCTGCAAACCCCTCCGGCGAAACTGACCATGGACCATGTGGTGCCCCTGACCAGGGGAGGGCTCAGCACCAAAAATAATCTGGTCGCTTGCTGCAAGGAATGTAATACCAAGAAGAAAACGATGTTGCCTCAGGAATGGCAGGACTACACGGAAAAGCTGGCTGGGGCTTGACCTATTGTTAAGCAGAAAAACTTAGTAAGGGTAATTTGAAGGTAACTCGCCTTAGGTCTGCCCGCCAAACGGGGGCTCAATGTCTGTAGTGTTACAAGCATGGAATTGATGTTGCGTGGTTGAATTAGGCAGGCAGTGCTCCCTCCCAGCATTCTGTTAGTTGGCCGCAACCTGAGTCTGGCAATCAGGGCAGATGCCGCTGAAGGAGATGTGGTGGCTGCTTATCTGGTAGCCGCTGGCCAGTTCAGCTTCTTCTTCCAGGCCAGGTTTTAACGGGAGAGGGGAATCGTCAACCCGACCGCATTTGGTGCAGTTGATATGGTAGTGTGGTTCAGGGTTACCGTCGAAACGTTTGTGGGGTTCGCCAAAATCCAATTTTTGGATGGTATTGCAACTGCTGAGCAACTCAAGGTTACGGTAAACTGTGCCAAGGCTTACTCTGGGCAATTTCTTCCTGACCATTTTATAGACATCATTGGCAGTAGGGTGGGAGAAAACTTTACATAACTCCTCAAGGATAATTTTCCGCTGATTGGTCATGCGCAGGATCTTATTATTATCTTTTCCTTCCATTCGGGCACTCGCTTTGTTTGGAGAATAGACCAGTTAGGTCTCTGTTCTGGATCTTACTCTTGATTTCTTTTGGTAAAGATATGTGCTTATTTTAGTTGTTTTTTCAATAAAATTCATCAAAAAAGCATAATCCTTACTAGCCCGCATATTTCACCAGTCGAGATGCCCGATTGCGGAACGCTCGATAGGCAAAGTATGATGTTTTCAGCAGGTAAGCGGCCAGAGGGAGACTCCGATACTTTAGTATGCTGAAAGCCTTATACAGCAGACTATACGGATATATCGGCTGGCCCGCAGGGTGAGTAGTTTCGAAGTCTGCGCTATCTGAAAAACAAACCATGTCTTTCATTTGGTACAAACTGTGACCTTGATATTCCACAGCAAACCAAAAGTTTAACACTCAAGGACAATCAGTTAAAATGACTTTTCAAAAATACTCATGAAATATGCGGGTTAGCAATATTTCCAGGTAGTTATCCTGGCCAGCCCCCATTCTCAACCCTCACCTTTCTCCATTTTCTTGATATGGCAGCCGTTGCATTTGCGCGGCCCCCTTGTGCCGTTCACACCAACCGCATGGCAGGTTCTACAGTTGATATGGAAAATGTCCTGCCGATTCTGCAAAAAAGTATTGGCAAAATCCTTGTTGTGGCAGTTTCTGCAGTGCAACTCCTTGCCGTCAGTAACGGCTAAGATGTCTTCGTCTCTTCTCGGGTTATGCTTATCGTCGTGATGGCATTCCCCGCAGGGAATTTCTAAACTTCGATGAATGCCATGGTCGAATTTTACCGGGTTTAAACCTTCTGTAATAATGGGTTCATTCGGCATGCCGACCCCTCCGGCCTGAGCAGCAACACAGCTCAAGAGCAGTCCGGTCGCGGCAAGCAACATATAAATAATGCTTTCTCCGGTTCTCATGATTTTTCTCCATTATTTGAATTATTGTTGAAATAGTTTATTGCCTATCTTCCTTGCTGAATCTTATGAAATGCCGGTCGAATTTTGAGTGGCGATGGTTAACCTCTACAGAAATGTCGATTATTTCAAGCGTTTACGACTCGCCTGATGCCCCCCCCCAGAGCCCTACTTACGTTAAAAAACAGCTCGGACATTCATCAATTTCGGTAACAGTTTATTTTCCTGGCCAAAGGTCTTCTCACGCTTTTCCAGACTCCCAGAAAAAGCGAGGTTAAACAAACCGGCAAATAACGATTACCGCCATTATCTCTACTCGCAAGAAAGTAGAGGGTGACCAAGGGTTAAAAGCTGACCTACCATCTCGCAGGGAGGTTTTTGTAAACGTCTTTTCTGTGGCCAATTTTTAAAACAAGAATAACAAGCCTATCATCATGAATTTCATAAATTATACGGTAATCACCAGATCGAATTTTATGAAACGGATTCTCCCCTTTCATCTTTGTCATATTTGAAGCTGGCAATTTGCCACTGAGAGCATTGATCCTCTTTTTAATGCGTACCAGATCCCGTTTGAGCAAGTGTTTCATACTTTTAAGCACGGATGGTCGAAATTCCACCTTATACTGCATATGCTACAGCCCCAGTTGTTTCCATACTTCTTGAGCCGAAATGTTTTCACCGGGGTCAGCAAGGGCCTTTTTGGCATCCTCAATATCAATATGGTCTTCAATCTGCCGGAGCAATTCAAGTTCATCCATAGAAACCAAAGCGGCAATTTCTTGCCCACGGCGCGTCAGAACGATTGGCTCCTTGCCATATGCAACCTGGTTCACAAGGTCAGCAAAATGCTTTCTAGCATCTGCGGTAGAAATAGTGGTGGTCATAGGCTACCTCCTTTGTACTTTATGTACATAATATACAACAGGGCCTTTTTCAGGTCAACCCTGATACCTACTGGAGAAGGGAGCAAGCCAGCTTTTGACTCATGTTGTCCCCTCTTGACCCCATTCCCAAAGATTACCCCGTTTTTTTCTAAACTTCGATACAACACCTTTCTTCAAGGCTCAGGTGTTTGTAGCCCATGGCTAACCTCCGCAAATAGTTTGGTGACTGCTTGCGTATTTTACACCTGAGCCTTGTTTTTAGCTTCAAAGTGTATTCCCAAGTCTTCACTAAATGGAGGTTATTCACTCATGATACGAATTCAGGAGCTATAATATCATCGAATATGATAGAAAATATATAGAACGGTGGTTGGTGATCTTACTCCCGCACTTTGAATGTTATCACTTGGCCGTTATTCTTATTTGGTTATGAACGGCAGAAATTGCGGCACTTGAAAGACAGGGTTTCAGGATGACACAATCAAGCGCAAAAAACTTTTATTCACTGCTATTCATTCTGCTCCCCCTAACTTTTTTCTGGGCTGAAACTGTGCAGCCAACTGAGTTGCCACGTCTGGCCGTTATTGGCGTGACTAATGCCACTGCCGAAAAGGAGTTGAGCAATTTGCTTATTGCGCAAGGCATAGCACAGTTGGCGGCACAGGAGTTATATGATACCGGTTTTTTTGTACCCGTCGAAGACAACCCCGAAATTACTGCCCGGATAAACGAGCTTGTATCCCTTTCATTGCATACCGACGCCGAGGAACTCGATCCCGACAGACTTTTTTCGACCGGGCGTGAACTTGGATGCAAATCAGTGGCCACGGTAAAAATAACCCAGTTGCGCAAGTCACGTTCAAGGGTCGGATTTGGTCCTTTTTCATCGGCCAAGGTTAAGGTGAAGATCGAAGTGGAGGTTTCACTCAAAAACGACGAAAGCCTCTTGATCTCAGCTCGGGGAACCGGGAGTGGCACCACCAGGTCAAAATCATTTTTATTTTTAGTTAGAAAAGACAAGGTCAATTTTGATAAAACTAGTGTAGGTAGAGCGACTCAGGAAGCGGTTCGCGAAGCGGTCTTAAATCTAACCTCCATACTAAAGGAGTAATCATGAAGGCAGGTGCGTTTCCTTTCTTGGTTTTATTTTTATCATTGGTGCATGCTGGAATATCCGGCTGCGCCAGCAGCTATGTTGAAGAAAAACCGATTGCCCAACCAGCCGGGACCGCCGTGGAACCATTGGTCAAATACACCGGACCCAAGACCGTGATCGCTGTCCTTCCGCTAGGATTATCGGCGAGAGCTGCCAAAGCATACCCCCACTTGCTGGACCAAGAAGTGGGCCTGGGTATCCACAACCGCGTGGTAGAAACGCTGTATGACACGAACAGATTCAGATTTGTCGAGGATAAACCTGAAATAATTAAAGATGTACTCAACCGCCAATGGTTGAGTACCGCCGGCATGGTCGATCAGGCCAGCGCAGTGGAGATGGGCAAACTACTTGGCGCGAGAAAGGTCATTTATGGTGAAGTATATGACTTTGCACAAGGTGGAGAAAAGATCGGAATAGGTGGAGTGCAGAAAAACTTTAATACTCGAATGGGAGTCCAAATTAGGATCGTAGACGTGGAAACTCTGGAGTATGTGCCTGGTAGCGGTTCAGGAAAAGGTAGCGATGTAGGCGAAGCATCTGATTCTGCTATCAACCGGGCCGTTAACGCGTTAATTCGAAGACTCAACTAATATTGCTCTTGGACGAATTGAAAGTGTGAATTTGCCAACAAACTATTCTAAGAGAAGAGGCCATGAAAAAACTAACCATTAAAATAAGTCTTTTATTTTCAGTGTCTTGCTTAGTTGTTATCGGCCAGGCCCGGGCGGCAGATTTCTGGGATGTTTTTGCTTCAGAGGTCACCACTGTGGGG
>DAOVJK010000231.1 GCA_030673265.1 Pseudomonadota bacterium
AACACCGAACATATCAAGCCAGACAGGCAGCAAGAAGCCACCATCAGTGACCGAAGGTATAAAGCACCGCCCGGACCGTCTTGAACAACAGCTTAAGATCAAGCAACAGTGACCAATTATCAATATATTCAAGATCCAGTTTCATCCACTCCTCGAACGCCACTTTATTGCGGGCCAAGACCTGCCAGATACAGGTAAGACCCGGCTTCACAGACAGACGTCGGCGCTGCCAAGCTTGATAAGGCTCAACTGCAGCCGGGATAGGGGACCTGGGACCAACCAAGCCCATCTCACCCTTCAGGACATTAAACAACTGAGGCAGTTCATTCAGACGGGTCTTACGGAGAATACGACCGAGATAAGTGACCCGGGGATCCTTCTTGATCTTGAAAACCGGCCCATCTACTGATCTTTGTCGTTATTAATTCTCTAAATTCATACTTTAAACTTCCATCTAACGAACATCAACATTGTCCTTCTTTATCGTTATATCACTACATGTCTTTAATTAATTGATAATACATCATTCCCATGATATATTGGCTGAATATTGGTCTCAATTCATAGCTAATCCAAATATCAATAGAGCCCGTAAATATATGAAACAAGCACTTATCACTACGCTCACCGTCATGATTATACTCGTGTCATTTTCCATGACCCAGGCCAAGCCCTGCGACGACTTCGGTTCTTCATGGAAGCAGGCGTTTGCCAGCTCCGCCGCCGCAAGCGGGCTTAACCAGGCGACGGTAGAAGCCCGGGCTGCGGGCAAGTCGGTTATAGAGATTGTCTGTGCGGCACTAGCCGCCGGTTTTGGCGACCATGCGATTATTGTCGCCTTGGTTAACGCAAATACTGGCCGGGCAGAGATAATTTCAGCCGCATCTGAGGCCGGTATGGACATGCAGATTGTCGTCGCCGTGCTGGGTGGGTTAGAGCCCCCGCCTGAACCAAGCCATCCTGACAGCATTGCCGGCGGGGCAGACATACCTCCATCTGTGAGCCCATCAGCATTCTAGACAATTACAACTATGACATTTGCAACAGAACAACGCCAAGCTCCCCTGCTGCAAATATCAACTTAACGCCTCCTAGCCCAATCTTGGCGTTTCGACAAAAACTAAATTAAATCTCCCCACCAGGGTTTGCAGAGCATAAATCCCGGAGACCCCGATGTTTAACCCTAAAATGACAAAACAAATACTGCTCTGCTGCTTCCTGACCGTGGCTGCCCTGACGGGTGCGTTGAATGTTTCTGCTGAAGACAGCCCGGCCGGCAGCAAAGTGACAAATGAATACGATCTCGGCCTGAGCCAGGATGTCAACCGCCAGAGGACTTTCCAACCAGCATCAGGCCGCGGCTCTTCAGAGCTACTCGGAACCAGCGGTGGTTATATTCATCCCTATATTTCCCTGACCGGTCTTTATTCTGACAACATCTATAACGCCTCAACCAACGAAGAAAAAGACTACCTGACAACCATCTCCCCGGGTCTTATGCTGGCTTATCCTGGAGTTAAAGATATGCATGGCGCCTCTTTCCGCACTTCAAACCCTTCCCCCGGCGGCCTGGTCGGGGAACGCGCTTCCAGCAACAATTTTCACCGGTTCCAAACCTCGCTCCTTTATCAGGCCGACATGGAAAGCTACACCGATAATTCCAGCGGCGACATGGACCATCACCGGGCGGAAGCTCTGCTCCAGTTCAATCTGAAGGGTGGAGTGAGTTTTGACTTGGCAGGTGAGTACAAGGTTTCCGCTGACGCTTTTTCCGGTCCCGCCCTGCTCGATGAATACCAGTCTGACCTCCTCGACCTGGTGATTGGCATCAAATTGGGCAGGAGGACGGAACTTGACTTGGGCTACAGCAGTTTCCAACTTGACTATGACGCGATCAGAAATGGTGGCCGCGACCGCCAAGACACCTCTTATACTGGCCGACTTTCCTTTGACATCCTGGCCAAAACCGCCATCTTTGCAGAATATCAACTTATCGATATCGACTACGTTTTCCAGATTTTTCCGGCCAACGAAATTCAGAATGGCAATGCCGGAATCAAGTGGAATCCTACCGGCAAATCATCCGGGCAATTAAAGATCGGGCTGAGTTCTAAAGATCATGAAGATGCCAGTCTTGAGGATGCCGACACAGATGAACTGTTCTACGAACTCCAGTTGGACCACTCTTTTTCTACCAAGACCTCAGTCGACCTGACTGGAACCAGGAGGCTGGCAGAATCGACTGTTGCCGGCACCAATTTCATTCTTAACAACCAGGTTTCATTGAATTACAGACAAAAACTTTCTGCCAAGATCGTGGCTAATCTTAACTCCTCATATTCACGGGACGAGTTCGACGGGCTTATCACGGTTGGATCTGTTACTCAGGAGAGAGAAGATGCCACGATCCTGATTACACCGACGATTGATTACCTGATGAAGGACTGGTTTATTGTCAGTCTGTCTTATGCCCTCTCTGAACGTAATTCAAATTTTGACAATTATGACTTCAAGTCTAATTCGGTTTTCTTGAGATTAACCGGTTACCTCTAAACAGAGCGCCGCCATTGACCTTAGGGGGCAAGGAACCTATCTTGTTCTCACAAGCCCCCTTAATTATAAATTTGATTGCACCGCTGGCTGGTGTTAAGGTCTAAAATAATAAATTATGAAAAAAAGCTGCTGTCTTACAAATATCTTCCTGCTGCCGTTACTGGCCTTGCTCCTTGCTGCTACCCCGGCAATGACAGCGGAGTACGTTGTTGATGAAGGCGATGTCCTGCAGATCAACGTCTACAGTCACGATGACATGACCACTACCGTCCGGGTCTCCGGCAACGGCACCATTATTGTCCCCCTGCTTGGACCAATGACAGTTGAAGGCCTGACCATCCCTCTGATCTCCAAGAAGATCGCCGCCGCCCTGGCCGGGGATTACATCATCAACCCCCAGGTCAATGTCTTTATCACCAAGTTCCGGGCCCAGAATATCTTTGTTAACGGGCAGGTAAGAAAGCCTGGCGCTTTCGAATTTGAAGAGAAAATGACCCTGATCAAGGCCATTACCTTGGCCGGCAGTTTTACTGACCTAGCCGCCAAGGACAAAATCAGGATCATCAGAATGGTCGACGGCCATGAAACGGACCTGAAAAATGCTGCAATGGATGAAGCTATCCTGCCCGGTGATGTGATAATCGTTCCGGAGAGTATCCTGATCTTTATCAGCGGCCAGGTAAATAAGCCGGATGCCTATCAGTTTGAACCAAATACGACTCTAATCAAGCTGATCTCAAGGGCCGGCGGGTTCACCGACCTGGCGGCCAAGGGCAAAGTCAGGGTCATCCGCCAGGACAATGGCCACGAAATAATTATTGAAAAAGCCGCACTTAACACACCGCTCCTGCCCGGTGATGTAATAATCGTCCCGGAGAGCTTCTTCTAAGGCCATGCCGAACCAGACCGAACTAGATAATTTCCGTCAGCACTCCCAGGAAGAGGAGATCCACCTTCGCGACTATATAAGGGTGGTTCGCAAAAGACTTAATGCGGTAGTGATATTTTTTATCCTGACCTTTACCGTGGTTCTAATAGCGACCTTTGCCGCCACTCCGATCTACCAGGCAGGCACCAAGGTCTTGATCAAGAAGAGTCAGGATAGCTCTCTGGACAATATGGGGGGCTACTACTCCAGTTTTGATCCAAGCTTTGAAGGGACCCAAGTCGAGCTAATCAAAAGTTATAATGTTGCCATCCGGGTCGTCAAGGCCCTAGATCTTATCAATACGCCAATTCCGATTATCGAAACCTCGTCGCTTGCATCGATTAAAGCCTTCATTCTGGACCTGCTACCGACCCCGGCAACCAAAAGCGGATCGCTTCAAGCCGATTCATACCAAGTTTCAGATGAGGACCGTCTAGCCTACGAGATCATGAGAAGCATTACGGTCAGCCCGGTCCGGAACAGCCAGATCTTCAGGATTTCATACCTGCACCCAGACCCGGTTATCGCCCGGCGGGTCGTTAACGCCACTGCCAGGGCCTACATGGACGAGGTGCTGGAAATGAAAATGGCCTCCGTAGGCTACACCCTGCAGTGGATGACGGAAAAGGCCGCAGAAGAAAAGAAAAAGCTCGAAGATTCTGAAAAAGACATGCAGCAGTATATGGCCGACAGTAAGATAGTAACTCTCGAGAACAAGATAGCTGTCCTGCCGGAAAAGCTTTCCGATTTCAGCAGTAAACTTTCTGAAGCAACGGCCAAGCACAATGAAGCCACCATCCTCTATAACCAAGTATTGAACGCCGGTGATGAGTTCGACAAGATCGACGCCATCCTGGATATCTCCTCGACAACCCCGCTACTCCAGACACTGACCACGCAGCTCTTGACCGCCAAACAGAAATTTACCGAACTGTCAAAAAGGTACGGGCCGAAGCACCCGAAAATGATCAATATCAACGGCGAGATTATATCTAAAAGCAACACCCTCGATTCAGAAAAAAATAAGGAAGTGAAACGCAGGATCAAGCTACTGAAAAACAGGACCGAAGCCGAGAACTCCCAGGTGATTAACCTTCAGAAGATCGTTGCCCAGACCAAGAATGAGGCCCAGCAATTCAACCAGAAGATGATCAGATACGGAATGTTGCAGCGGGATGTGGAAACCAACAAGATCCTCTACCAGTCTCTCCTTACCCAGATCAAGGAAAAGAAAGTAACCGAGCAAACCAGCAACATTAACATCTGGATCATCGAAGAGGCAAAATCCCCCCTCTCTCCCGCCAGTCCGAAGAAGGCAAGAAATCTGTTGCTGGGTCTTGTCCTGGGTTTCTTGGGCGGTATCGGTCTCGCATTCTTTATTGAGTATCTAGACAACACCATCAGCTCTCCTGACGAGGCTGAAAGAAGACTTGATGTATCAGTTCTTGGAGTGATCGATCAATTCAAGGACGATGAGCTTAACCCCGAAAAAGCCACCATGGCCGACGAATTCTCTACCTTCAACGAAAGCTTCAAATCGATCCGGACCGCTATCCTGCTCTCTGCAGCCGATCAACCACCAAAGAAGATCGTGATCACCAGCATGTTGCCCAAGGAAGGAAAGACCACGATCACTGTCAATCTGGCCCGGACCTTCGCCCAGGCCGACTACAAGGTGGTGATAATTGATGGTGACCTCCGAAAACCGCGAATCCATAAA
>DAOVJK010000229.1 GCA_030673265.1 Pseudomonadota bacterium
AAACCGGCCTGGGAAGCCGGTGAACCGGTTCCCCTACTGCTGAAAGGGCTTGTCGTGCTGGCATAGGCGCTGTTCGGAGAGTCGTAGGTGTTGGTATCGGTATAGGTATAGCCCGTATCGCTCATGGCCAGCACCCAGACCCTGACAGCTCTGACCTTCTCGGCACTAGTAAAAGTCTGGAGCCATTTTTGATCGCTGAGCTCACCGTCATTATCGGTATCCTCGATAAACTCGAACTGCAGGTCCTCAATGTTCGCGGCAATCACATCACCGTTCAAGCGGAGCTCGGCCCCATCGACCCGATACACGGCCTCCTCAAAATTATAGACCCGGGCCGGCAGCGGCGCCCCATAGGCCCGCTTAAGATCATCGCTACTATTTAAGGGCGTAGCATGCT
This sequence comes from Pseudomonadota bacterium, assembly GCA_030673265.1. Classification (GTDB taxonomy): domain Bacteria; phylum Desulfobacterota; class Desulfobulbia; order Desulfobulbales; family JAGXFP01; genus JAGXFP01. The sequence continues at coordinate 398 of DAOVJK010000229.1, forward strand.
CTACCGATAAGGTATACTCGCTGTTTGTTTTCTTAAAGATGGCGTACTCTTCGCAATCGGAGATCAGCAGGTGCTCTCCTTGCCTAAAGGCCTTGCGGGCTAGCGTGTAAATCTTGGTGGTTAAGAGGCCAGTAGTATTAGTGGTATCAGTAGGATCAAGCGGCACATCCCCGCCTAAAAACCTCAGGGTAATCTTATCGGTGCCAAGGTCACTGTCGGCTGCGGCACCGTTGTTTTCAAAAACAATGGCGGTGGGGGGATAAGCATAACCGCTGGTATTAGCACTCAGCTTGCCGCCGCAACCGAAAAATCCGGTCCGCCGGAGATCTCCGGCAATTCTGGCCATGGCAAACCTGGCATTGTTCTGCATATCCAGCACCGCTTCTTCCCTGGCGGCATTAACGGTTTCGTCCGTAATGGTTTTATAGACACCACTCAGGACAATAAGGGAGATCGCCATGGCGATCATGACCTCAACCAGAGTATAACCACCGTTCATCTTCATTTTACTGGCATCCATATCTTTTCCTGTGCTCAGCTTTAACATCTGTTGAGAAAATCTTATCAATCTACTTCCCAGGCATCGGTGAGATGGCCCCATTCATCAACGCGAATCCGCCCCACCGTGTTGACAATTATTGCCCAGGGCCCGGAGTCAACCTCTTTGCTCAGATCAGGCAGTGTTGTCGGGAAATAAAAGTAAGCCGCCCCCGCCCTACTGTCCCCATCAGGTCTGAACTGGAAGCGCTCACTGTCAGCCGAGATCCCATCATCTATATCCTTGCCACCAGGACCAACATTAACCGGACCACCGGAGGGAACACTACCAGTGCCATTGTAAATCTCCGGGCCATCCTTGTTGGTGCTACTGGACACTTTATTGACAAAGGTCACCGTCTCAATGGCACAGTCCCCTTCGCCGGGGTCGCAAACATGGTCGCCATTACAATCACCTTCACCCGGCTCACATACACCAGTGACACCAACGCCATCATCAACAAAAGGATCATTCCATTCATCATAATCACCATCACGGTTATCATCCACCCAGATGGTAAAACCGTTATCAACGGTGCCGTCATCGCCAATATCAAAATCAAGATAGACATTACGGCTGCGCTTGACGGCCTCAAATCTGGCCTGATTGAAACGCATTTTGGTGTTAAAGACAAAATTCTTCAACTGGCTCCGTGAACCACGAGAATAGGTCACAACACTAACGGCCAGGATCCCGAGGATGCCGATCACTATCATTAATTCGACCAGAGTAAATCCTTCCCGGCCACACCTTGGCATCTTATTTAACAATTTCTTTACTTTCATTGGGTTAATCACCAGTGATATTTTTGGCCCCGACCCCAAGTCCCGCTTAACCGGGACCGGTTTTGCCGGCAACATATCTCAAGGCTGGCCCAAAAGGAGCCCGCTAAATTATTATAGCAATTTTTATGCCCAACACCGTCATCCAGCCGACACGCCGACTTCCTTACGACAAAACAGGCCGTTACGCGCGGAACCCGCCAAACAACAACGCCCCTGCCCACCGACCAACTATAAAATAATTTTACAAAAACCCTACAACTATAAAATAACTTTAGACAGAAGCTTGTTATATTCCTCTTAATTTGACCATTATACCCCACACCTTCCTGTCAAGAAAAGTTGAATCTCAACCATGCTAACCAAGGGCCAACTCCGGCCCAGGCCCGTCAATAGCGCCTATTTAATTTTTTTTCCTGACCTGCACGCCGCCGTGCTGCTAAAATCGTGCTCTTTTTTCCTTTTCCACGTTTCAAAAAAGAGGCCAATTTAGTATATTTACTTTTTGCTACCCAAAAAACAAGCTCAGGCCGACCAAAAAGACCATTGGTCACCAATTTAATACGTGAGGAAAATCCATGCTCGCCCGCATCCAGGTAGGACTTAAACCTTCTCTAAACGACTCTTTCGGTGAAAACACCCGCAAGAAAATCCGCACCGACCTGGGCCTGGAGATCGACGAAGTCAGGACTATCAAGATTTTCACGGTCGAGGCCGAGATCAATGAGGAGCAACTCGCCCAGGCCGCCAGCGGCCCCTATTGCGACCCGGTAACCCAGGACTGGTCGCTTTCGCCGCTGGCCCTTAAATGGGGCAGTAGCTTTGACTGGCTGATCGAAGTCGGCTTCCGCCCCGGCGTGACCGACAACGAAGGCCGCACCGCCGCCCAGGCCCTGGAAATTATGATCGGTCGCAAGCTTGACCGCAGCGAAGCAGTTTATACTTCGGTCCAGTTCCTGATCTCCGGCGCGATCAGCCGGGAGGATGCCGAAACCATCGCCAAAAAATCACTGGCCAACGAGCTGATCCAGCGTTTCACCATCATGAATCAGGCCGAATTCAAGGCAGCCGGCGGCCTCAAACCGTTCGCCGCCAAAGTCCAGGATGAAAGCGCGATCGTGGTCAACGAGATAGATCTGGACGTTAGCGACGAAGAGCTCATGCGGATCAGCCGGGAAGGGGTTCTGGCCCTGACCCTGGCCGAGATGAAATTTATTCGCGAATACCTGGCCAATCCAGCCAACATCGAGGAGCGCCGGGCCCGGGGTTTAAGTGAAAAATCAACCGACGTCGAGCTGGAGATTCTGGCCCAGACCTGGTCGGAGCACTGCAAACACAAGATCTTCGCCGGCGACATCGACTACGAGGACGCCGAGGCCGGTACCAGAGAAACAATCAACAGCCTTTTCGACACCTATATCCGCCAACCCACCGCCGACATCCGCCAGAGCATGGGCGCGAACGACTGGTGCCTGTCGGTATTCAAGGACAATGCCGGGGTTATCCGCTTCAACGACGAGTGGAGCGCCGTCTTCAAGGCTGAAACCCACAACAGCCCGTCCGCCCTCGACCCTTACGGCGGCGCCCTGACCGGCATCGTCGGCGTTAACCGCGATCCCTTCGGCACCGGCATGGGCGCGAAACTGCTCTGTAACACCAACGTCTTCTGCTTCGCCTCGCCCTTCTACGATCAGGAACTGCCGGCCCGCCTCCTGCATCCCAAGCGGATCATGGAGGGAGTCCGGGAGGGCGTCGAGCACGGTGGCAACAAGAGCGGCATCCCCACCGTCAACGGCTCTCTGGTCTTTGACGACCGCTTCGCCGGTAAACCCCTGGTCTTCTGCGGCACCGTCGCCATGATGCCGGCCAAAATCAATGGCCAACCCTCCGAAGACAAACTGGCCAACCCCGGTGATTATATCGTGATGACCGGCGGCCGCATCGGTAAAGATGGCATCCACGGCGCCACCTTTTCTTCCGAGGAACTGAACGAAAATTCGCCAGCCACTGCAGTCCAGATCGGTGATCCGATCACCCAGAAGAAGATGTTCGACTGTTTGCTGATCGCCAGAGACCGCGGCCTGTACACCTGCATGACCGATAACGGCGCCGGGGGCCTGTCCTCATCGGTTGGCGAGATGGCCCAGGACACCAACGGTTTTGAACTACATCTGGATAGAGCGCCGCTCAAATATGCGGGCCTGCAACCGTGGGAGATCTTTATTTCCGAGGCCCAGGAAAGAATGACCCTGGCCGTGGCCCCCGAGAAGATCGATGAGTTCATGGCCCTCTGCAACAAGATGGATGTTGAGGCCACCACCCTCGGCACCTACACCGATTCGGGCAAATTCCACGTCCTTTACGAAGGCAAAACCGTGACCTACATGGACATGGATTTCGTCCACAAGGGCTTGCCGCCCATGCAGATGGTGGCTAAATGGCAACAGAAGAAATACGACGAACCAACCTTGCCGACCGAACTCGATCTTGGCCGGGAACTCAAAAGATTACTCGGTCGCCTGAATGTCTGCAGTAAGGAGTATGTGGTCCGTCAATACGATCACGAGGTCCAGGGCGGCAGTGTCGTCAAACCTCTGACCGGCGTTGATAACGACGGGCCCAGCGATGCGGCGGTGGTCCGCCCCCTGCTCGATTCATTCGAGGGACTGGTTGTCGGTCACGGTATCTGCCCCCGCTACTCCGATATCGACAGCTACCACATGGTGGCCTGCGCCTTCGACGAGGCGGTGCGTAACGCCGTTGCAGTCGGCGCCAGCCTGGAAACCATGGCCGGCCTCGACAATTTCTGCTGGTGCGATCCGATCCTCTCCGAGAAGACCCCGGACGGCCCCTACAAATTGGCCCAACTGGTCCGGGCCAACCAGGCCCTGGCCCATTATGCCCGGACCTACGGGGTGCCCTGCATCTCTGGTAAGGACAGCATGAAAAACGACTACCAGGTCGGCGGCACCAAGATCTCCATCCCCCCCACCCTGCTGTTTTCGGTGGTCGCCAAGATTGACGATATCAGAAAAGCGGTGACCATGGATGCCAAAAAGGCTGGCGATCAGGTCTATCTGCTCGGCGCCACCTACCCGGAATTGGGCGCGTCCGAATATGCCGCCCAGCTCGGGGCCATCGGCAACCAGGTGCCCAAAGTCAACGGCGCAGAGGCCATGACCAGATACCGGGCCTTAGCAAAAGCAATCACCGACGAACTGGTCGCATCCTGCCATGACTGCTCCGATGGGGGCCTGGGTGTGGCCCTGGCTGAAACCGCCTTTGCCGGCGGCCTGGGCATGACAATCGACCTGCGCGAGGTTGTCGCCGAAGACATTGAGCGCGATGACGTCCTGCTCTTCTCCGAATCCCAAAGCCGCCTGCTGGTAACGGTGCCAGCCGGCAAGGCCGCAGCCTTTGAAAAGGCCCTGGCCGGGACCATGTATGGCAACATCGGCACGGTAACTGTAAGCAAGACCCTCATGGTGACGGGCTCGGCTGGCAATAAAGTACTGGACGAATC
>DAOVJK010000113.1 GCA_030673265.1 Pseudomonadota bacterium
AGTTGCATCGGGTTTCTCCTCTCTGTCATGGTTCTGTCGGGAAACAAAACCTTAACAAAGATGGTTAAATCCGATGCGTTTTCTTTTTCATGCAGTTACTAATGTTTGTTGATTTTCAACTATTTTACGAATGAACCAAAATCTTTTATTTAAGACAAAAGTGATTGTCGGCCTGGGATTAATGGCCTCTATTCAGGGCGCCGTGCATTTTCCGCTGAACAAGTTAGCGTTAAGCCAGGCGGGTCGTTATGGTCTGGTTGTTCTGGAATAGTTGTGGTCGGGGCTTTATAAGGCGCCTTGCAAATAACAGCCGTTTTCCTCGACAATCCCAGCATTCAGGACAACCGGTTCGTACTTGGCCATGAACCCCTCATGGTTTTCCAGAAACATCGGATGGTGGTTGGAGCGGACCACCCGAATCTTCTTAAATCCCTCTGCTCTACCGAGCTCACATACTTTTTTCAAGACAAAGGTCCGGGGGTCCATGCCCATTTTGGCGGCCAGACGTGCATAATCCCGACTTCTGTTTTTATCGTTTTGCAGGACCCGCTGGCCTTGCGCGGTAATCACATAGATCTCTTTATGGCTCGAGTCGAGAAAGAAGCTCACTTTGGCGATGTAGCTTTTGGTTGTACCGTGTGGTTCTGCTTCATCCGACTTGGTGATATAGCAACATAGGCCGAAACAATCCTCAGTGACGCCCTCCTCAAGAAACATTTTAAGGTCGTAGCCAAGACAGATTGCTTCGCCGTATTTATCGATTAATTTATCTTTCAGGGCGATTGTTTCATGAATGATCCGACCGTTACTCACAAATCGTTTGACAGCAGCGCTAAGGGTGGCCCGGTTGATGCCATGTAACAGGAAAATCGGGTCAGGGAATGAGCCACAGCCTCCGACGGCGATCGGTTCGGAAAAAGTCTGCATTGCCCCGGCCATAGCCCTGGAAAATTGGTCTATCGTCGTCTCATCGGCCAAACCATTGAAGGACTGGGCGAGCAGGATCATCACCAATTCAATGTGAGCGCCGAAACATAGCCCATGCAGATCTTTATATTCTACCAATGGGCCAGCGGACAAAGGCTCGGCATACCGTTTAGTTTTAATAACGGTGAAGAGGGAGGAGTCAAACCGTTTTTCATCGTAAGAATCAGGGGTATTCAGATATTCCTTGATGCGGTTGGAAAATGCTTTAAGCCGGATTTTCGTCATATAAGATAACCCTACATCCTCAGCCTTGATTACTCAATATAATCCACATTATTTACCCACCGGAGCCGATACCGGCCGGGTAACGGGGTCTTAGCGGAAAGGACTGGGGTCGGGCCACGTTAACTGTTTGAAATAATTAATAAAGAATTTTCAAATAAGGCATTTTTCGGGCCTATATCGATGTTTTTGATACCAAAAACGGTAAAATAGGGTTTGTCTCCTACGCTGGTCGAACCCTGTCGACCGGCGTATCTTGCAATGGTCGCTGGGGTCGGGCCACGCTAAACAGTGGCCCGACCCCGTCTATAATCAGTGCTGACAATGGGAGAGATCTTGTAAAAGAACTGTTCGTGATTTCAAATATCAAGTGCTTTGCTAATAATTTTGACGATGGAAATATTCTCTGCGCCTATTTCCAGCTTTTGAGCCGCACGATTTAGATATTCATCAATCCCGTCTTGTTCAAGGGGGATTCGTAAATTGCTGATTATGAGATCCAAGAAAACGCTCCTATTTCTATCGACTCCAGGCTGCCAATTCGGCCACTTCAGCCCGCAGCCTGGCTAGAGTCGCAGGGGAGTTGAACAATTTGCGGCAAAGTTCGCACTTGCTATAAGTTATGATATCGCGGCCCTTCATCCCGGTAAAAGAGGCAATATTGGTTAGCCCCATGGTTCTAATGAGGTTGTGCAACCGGTCGGTTTCACTCTTAGTAAAAAGCTCTGCCATCGTATGATCGTTCAGGTTGCCCAGGTAAAAAAAGTTTGTTGCCGGAAAATGGCTCCCCGCATCGCAACAACCGTACATCTCAAGATCCGGAGTAAGATAAGGGTTCATATCACAACAGTTTGGTTGATAATCGGTCAGAATACTCCTGCGCTTGAAAGACTCCGCCCGACCGGCATAGATGACGGGTTCTGGGAAAAATGTCAGACCTTGATCGCGCAAAAACTGTTCATAAGGATCATCCTCCTCGGAGAAATCGGTAACAAATGAAATAAAATAATCCAAGCCGATCTTTTGGCAGCTGCGGGCTGCATTCAAGACATTGTGCTGGCTAACATGCTTCTGGTGCCACCTTGAAAAACTCAAACGCAACTGGCAAAGCCCTTTTTCTTTCAGTTCTGCAACAAGGCGATCGGCAGACTCTGCAGTCTTTGCCCAAAAACTATTGGTCACAATCCTCGTATAAATGTTGACTTGCCGGCACAGTTCCACTAACTCAACAATTTCATTGAAATAGAGCATCGGCTCACCAGCGGAAAAACTTATGCCGCCGACCCCTGCCAGGGCAAGCTGATCTATGATCTTTTTTGCCTTTCCATGATCCATGGTCCTACTATCAGGGATATCTCCCGTGGCAACGCAGTGCTCGCACCTGATATTGCATCTGGTTGAGTATCCAAAAGCTAATTTACGCATATTTACCAATATTCCTCTGATTTGCCAGACAAGTCCTTCCTGTAACAAACAGCTAAACACAATCTTAGAAAACCCCGGAAAGGTAGCATGAAACTCTGGAACAAGCCATGTTCGGATTACGACAACAACACTTTCAAATAAACTAAAAGGACTGGGGTCGGGCCACGTTAACTGTTCGAAATAATTAGTAAAGCATTTTCAAATAAGGCATTTTTCGGGCCTATATCGCTGTTTTTGATATCAAAAACGGTAAAATAGTGTTTGTCTCCTACGCTGGTCGAACCCGGTCGACCGGCGTATCTTGCCACAAAAAAGCCGGGGTCGGGACGCGCTAACCATCTTAAATCACAAGTAATCATCCTGTAAAAAAGGCCTTTTCTGGGCCTATAATGACGTTTTTAAGGCCAAAAATGCAAATATAGAGTTATAGGCAAGGGGGCGACCTTTCTGCACCAAGTCAACATAGCTCCCAAAATGTTGACACTGAATTGTAAATACTCGGTAAACAGCATAAGATTGGCTATATTTATGATGTTTTTCATAAATCTCAACTCTAGCAAAAGTTTTACGATATTAAGGAGAGTAAAGAATGAGCCAAGAACTGATTTGTTACTGCTTTAACTACACGGCAGACGACATAAAAAAAGATTTCAATGACAAAGGTCAATCCACAATAATGGCTCGTCTCATCGATGAAAAAAAAGCTGGTAAATGCCGTTGTGAGTCAACCAACCCAAAAGGTAGGTGATGTTTAGCAGATGTTCGCCAGGTGGTGAACAAATTAGAGAGCATCAAAGAAATGAAGAACTTTTAAGGTCGGATTCGGACGAGGACAGTTTGGGGTCGGATCAAGCTAATCACCTGTGTCTTCAACTTATTTGATCAAATTATGGGTGTTTTAAGTCCTTAGAGCACCCTTTTCACCATCAAAAACATGGTTCTAAACCAAACCCGATAACCAAATGTGAGCAGGTAGAGGTCAGGTCTCTGTTCGACTCATGTTGTTGATTTTGGGTTTTTGGTAATTACTGTTTTGCCTTGTGGCTTTTTCAACTTTTCAGCTCTATTCCTTCAATCTGTTTTCAATTCTTTTTCTGATATTCTCTTTGAGTTTAGTGGTATGGACGGTCGGAACTTCGGAAATGGCGAAGACATTCTCCCAATCGGCTAATCTATCCACAACATCATTAAAAACACGCTTACTGCGTTGAACAGAAAGGCCGCTTTTCCTGCCTTCGGCAATCACGTCTTCTGCTATTATCCCGCCGTGTTTGCCGTTGACCAGTAATATCTGCTCCAATTGATAAATATTGGGGACAATATCGTAAGCCGGGGAAAGACGCCAACCCTTATCAGTGTGGAGCATAGCGAAGTTCTGCAAATGATCATCGGTATTCACCAGGAGGATATTAATGATCATCTGGCGGTATAAAAGCTCCACATCCTGACCGGGCTCAACCGAGTATTTACGAATTACCGCCGCAAGGTCCGAATATGAAACCCCGTAAGGGTCATAAGTCCCGGTAAGAGTTCTGAAGCTTACCAGGGCATTCCTACCTTCATCACCCACCAGATCGAACCTGCGAACAAACAGGACATTACGATTGTTGACAGATAATTTTTTAATCACCGGCACATTAAGTCCGGCGGATGCAGCCAGGGTCATGCCTGCATTTTCAAGGGCTACAAATAACTCTGGATGGATATCTTTGGTGCTGGCAAACTTAGCAAGCCACCGTTGGTTATCCATTGAAACCAGAACCTTGGGTCGTGCTCCACCAGCGGAACTGCCGCAGGCCAGAAGGTGGCGTAGTTCCTCTGAATCAATGTCCATTGCTTCTTCCAGTTTGCCGGCTTCTTCGATGACTGCGGAGATATCTGAATATTCTATGCTGCCATCCCGATAGGATGGTTGTTGTTCCTCCTCGGTATACAAGAGTCGGCCCAGCCCGCCACCCTGTAATACAGCAAGCAAGTGGGCGGGTGCGGTGGCGCCAGCAAGACCACCTTTTCTGGCCAGGATATGGCGGCCCCAGGCATCCGGCAAAGAATCTTCGAAAACAGAATGCAAACCGGTCTCACTGTTATTGGCTGTAAAAACCTTTTCCTGCAGGGGTAAATGTTGGGGATCTAATTCATATCTCTTCGGGTGGTTTAAAAAGGAGGGCGAATATTTAAAGAATCCTTCATAGCGACCAACTGTTCCCAGGTTGCGGGACAGAATACGTCCGGCCTGGACGATTTCTCCATCAGGAAAAACTGCATATACAAAGAGATTCACTTCGGGCTTCATTTCTTACGCACCCTGGTTTTTTTAAGCTGGTCAAGCTCCTGGCGCTGTCGGTCAAACTCTGCGAAGGGATCAACCGGCAACATTAGGACATTCTCCCAGCTATCAAGTAAATCGAGAGCCGTGCTTACTTTTACCCACTTGGCCAGGGAAACTGTTGGATCACCTTTTTCCATTTTTACTATGAGTTGCCGGGAGATACCGGTTCTGGCTCCGAGGTCGGCCTGGGTTATTTTTCTTCTGATGCGGGCCTTTCGTAAACGAAGACCCAGATCTTTATACAAGTTGTTCTCTTCCTGAGTTGCCAGCATCTTCAATCTCTGTAGGTAGAATAACGGCTTATCTTTAGTTTAATGTTTATAATAACATACTTAAGGTCTAAAAAAAGATTTAATGTATCGTAAGATAGACACATAAATGAAAAGGAGTTAGGTCAGTTTTTGACCTTTGCATTGAACGAAAAAAATCCGGAGCCCCTCACTTCAGGCTCTGATGCTCTAGGGTCGGGCCACGCTAACTAGCTGAAATTCAATACGAAACACTCCAGAGATAGGCGTTTAAAGCCCCTATATTCTTCTTTTTGCCATCAAAAAAGTTATTATGAGAAGAGGGGGCATCCATAATAACCCCGATGATTACGCGAAGAATGCCGGGGAAACCATACTTAATTATGTCTCCCGACTATATGCCCTTCAAAAAACGACCCTAACAACCTACCCCTCCAAAAACCATTTCGCAAACGATATATGTGGGAAAAAAATTGAAGCAGGGTTTAGTGGAGGGGTCGCTCCAGAGGTGGGATTTGGCGCGGCCTTTTGCTAATTCAGGAGGAGGGAATAATATTCGCCGTTTGCGAGGTCAGGTCAAAAACGACCCTGGCCTTTTTGTTACGCAGTTGGTCCATGACCTGACCGACCTTTTGCTGCAAAGCGCCATCGAGATCCCCCCAGTTGGTCCCGTCCCGGGTGACAAATTCTTCGATCAATCTCTCCAGGGTCTCCGGTTCGAGCTGCTCGTAGGGGACCTCGACTCCTTGTTCGGGACCACTAGCCACTTTTTTGTCGGACATGACTTTCCTTTTTTAAAATCTGGTGACAAAATACTAATTTCAACAAAATTGATCAGTATTGTGTCAACAGATTTAAAGAATGCAGAATGAAAAATGATAACTGATTCGGATTCCTGCTTATCCCCAATTTTCGGGGGTTATTACCCTTTGAGAGACCCTGTATGTTCCTTACTCTGAAGTCTTGATAAGGTGCACATCCATCTGGGGAAAGGGGATGCTCAGACCGGCTTGTTCCACCTCTTCCTTGACTCGTTTATTGAGGTCACAGAGGGTTTGCCAGTAATCGTCTGTGGTGGTCCAGCCCCTGAGTTGTAGATTCACAGAACTGTCAGCCAGGGATATGACCATGGTCTGAGGGGGGGCTGGCTCCTGAAGAAACCTTGGCTCAGTTGCGATTATCTGCCGCAGCACCTCCAGACCGGTGTCAATGGAATCGCCATAGGAAATCCCGACCATAACATCCAGACGGCGCTTGTCGTTACGATTGTAGTTCTTGATGGTGCTGCTCCAGATTTGGCCGTTTGGTGAAGAGATGTAGATGCCGTCAAAGGTTTCCAGGATGGTAGCAAACAGGTTTATCTCCTTGATAGTGCCCATGGTAGAACCGAATTCAATAAAGTCACCAACTTTAAAAGGTCTCAGGATAAGGAGCATGATACCGGCCGCAATATTGCTCAGAGTATCTTTCAGGGCAAAGCCGATCGCCAGGCCTGCAGCACCGAGCAGGGTGATAATACTGGCCGTGTTTACTCCGAAAATATCAAGAATGATAACTAACCCGACAATATAGATCACATATGTTGCCGAAGTACAGAGTACTGGAACGATAGTTTCGTCAAGTTTTTCCAGATGGTCGTTGGCCCGGCGGATAAACCGTCTGGCCCCTCTGGCAATTAGACTGCAGGCCAGAAGAATGGTGATTGCCAGCAGGATGTTGTAGCCAAAATCTATCAGAACGGTCGAATGGTTGGTCCAGTAATTGGTGATCAGGTCCTGCATATCTCTGCCCTCCTCCCCATGATGTTCTTGGACTTAACGCGTTGCCTCGGCTTCTTTCTTGACCAGCATGAGTGAGCAGGGCATTTTGCGGACAAGTTCGTCGTTGCTGTGCCCGAAAAGGAGGTGTTCCATCCTCCCTTCTTCATGGGCCAGCATGATCAAAAGATCAATCTCATTTTCTTTGACGGCTTTGAGGATCTCCTCGGTTGGTTCTCCTTCCCGTACTATTTCGGTGATGGTCAGCCCTGTGGTGTTTTCGTCTTTAATCAGTTCTGAGAGCTGATACCTGGCGTCCTTGAGCAGCTTGTCATATTCGTCTTTCAGCGACAGGGTTCCCACCCCCCAGCCCTTAAGGCTAAAGGGATTGTGAATGGGATGGATTACATAGAGTTCGGCATTATATTTTCGGGCCAGGGAAATACCGGTTTGAATCGCTTTCTGGCATGTCTGGATCATCCGGCTTACTACGAGGATACGTTTGCATTCGCTCATGTGAAGCTCCTTTACAATTTCGGGGACCTTACTTAATTATTGATTGTGGTCAGCTCGACTTATTGACATTCTCACAACCCGAGTTTCGGGGACAGCTTAGAATGGCACTAGTTTAAGCATTTACAGCCTGATATTTGCTCCGGTGCGGAATCACTCTCATTTCATGCCTCGGCGAGGTCCTCAGCTGGTAATTTTTCTTTCGGCGTTTAAGGCATCGTGGTTCACAAAATAGCTGCAGAACCCTTTATTACCCAGAAAAAGATGTCTCCTCGCTTAAATGTCTTCTACTGTTCACGGAACATCAGCAGCTCATGATTCTTCTTGTTGCCCATGGCGTAACTGAGCAAGGCCCCACTTTCTAGCGAAAAACAGGCGCAGATGCGGGCCGTAGGGAATCCACAACCTGGCTTCTGTGAAGACCACTGCGGCCAAACTCTTTGGTTCTCCGGCGTATCCGGCATGCGGACTCCTGTCCCCTCGACGGCGATGACTCGACGGTTGTTCAGCAAGCCATCCTTCGGCATTTTGTTAAGCCGGGCAGCCGTGTGTTTAAAAATCCCGGAGAGCGCCTGCTCATCCAACTTCTAACGAGCCGTGCAATATGAAGCAGTCGATGACGATGGAACCTTTACTCCCTTGAGGGAGGCATATGACTGAAGCTTACGAATTACTTCCTTGCAGCCTCCATCTGCATCCAGCACCTGACTGAAGAAGGCCCAGAAGGTATTTCCTTTTGAGAAAAGACGGCGGCGACTCATGGCCCCGTTCCGCTCCGGCTTGAGTAGTGTGCTAGGGACAAAATCTTCAAATAATTCGCCGATTTGTTTGAAAGGTTTCTGCTTCAGCAGAGCCATCTTTTCGGCAAATTTCTGTTGAACTGAGCGAGGTTTTCGACGCATGACACGCGGGTGAAATCCTGGAAGCAATGGCATTAATTTTCGCATGTTTTTCATGTTTAAACATACCGTGTCTAGCCAATAGGTTTATCCAATTTCCGGGTAAAAAAAGCCTTAAACTAGTGCCATTCTATGATGTCCCCGGAATTTCGGTTCTGTGAGAACCCGGGGGTGAGATTCCCCCAGGTCACTCGACTGTTGACCGGTGAGCCAGATGGTCAGGACTACAGGATGAAACTGGCATTTCAGGCTCTTCAGGAAAATTAGTGGGTAAAAACATCCCGAAAGAGGGGTAATAGAGAAAGTTTTAGCGATTAAGATATAGAGCATCCTGCTCCAACTCTGAGAAGATGTAAGCGCAAACCATCATCAAATCAGAGAAAGGGAACAGGATGCAGATAAAGACTATCCTCAATCGTGTGCAAAAATTCA
>DAOVJK010000015.1 GCA_030673265.1 Pseudomonadota bacterium
GTCAATATAGGCCCTAAAAAGGCCTGTTTTAGGCAATGATTCCTAATGATTTTGAATAGTTAGTGTGGTCCGACCCCAGCCGTCCAAAAAGGGCCTTCTAAGGCCTAAAAACACCTCTTTTTTCGCGCTTTTTATTATATTTTCAGCTACTTGACTTGGTCCGACCCCAATTTCTTCCAAGAAGCACGGCCTGACAGTCGGCAAACCGCGCTTCTTGGGGTCTGCTTAATTTATTGGTTGTGTGAGATTTTATCATTACTGCAATTGAGAGATATATCGCTGTTTATCCAAACTGAACAACGCCTTATGATATCTTTTTCTCCTAAGTTGAGAACAGTTTTGAGCTGTTGGGACTGCTCAAGCGATTTCAACGATGTATTTACTTGACGAGTAAGTGTTGGTGCACGTTGATCCCAAATACTTTTTGCTTTTCTGTAAAAAATGTAAGCATCATCGTAAGTGCAACATTTTTCTAGGCATTGTGCTATCCATAATGCAGCATACCCTTGATTCTTTATCCCTGATGCACTTTGATCTTTTTCTAATAACTTTGCAGATTCTTTTAGGAACAGAACAGCCTCCTTATATTTATCCTGAAACATTAGACAACGGGCAATATTACCCCAAAAGGAACCACTGCGGCTAGCGTGTTCTTCTTTATTAGAAAGAATTGACTCAATCGTATTACCGAAGAGAAAATAATTTAACGCGTCTTTATTACGACCAGAATCACGTAATGCCAATGCAAGATTCAGAGAACAATCATAATTAGTGTCAATTGATGATCCTTCTTTCAGATTTACCCCTTGTTCTCCCCACTTAATTGCTTCTTTATAATTTTTAAGATGCCACTCAACCCAAGTCATAAGATTGCAGAACCCTATAAAACGAGATGTTCCATCTTCAATAAACCTTTCGTAATAATCTAGGTAATTACGTGCATCGTCTTCATGTCCAAATTCAATTAATGCTTCAATTACAAGGTGATATAAAGAATCAAAACCTTCGACATCATTATAGCGAGTTGGATTATTGCAAAAGTCATCGAGAATGCGTTTGCCAACACGAAAAAGTTCTTCGGAATAGCCTGTAGCAAGAAGTCGATTAGCCACATAACCTAATGATTCAACAGCATCACTCATTTGGCCAGATTCAATTTCTAATTCTGATTTTTCTGACCACATCCTAAGCTTATCAAATGAGGTCTCTGAACTTATTGAAGATTCCGACCCCATGATGAGTTGCCTAAAAAAGCAAACTATTGGATTAATGTACGGCAATCGTTCTTTAGTTGTTTGGTATTCAGTTTTTATAAAACTACGCACGAGAGGATGAAGATCAAATTTACTACTGCCACTATCAGTTTCACATTTTACAACGAGACTTAGGGCTTGGATGGTTTTAAAAGCTTTTTTAAATCGATTAAAAGTTTTTATTCGACCAATAATACAACCATGTATTTGAACTTGATCCATTGGGCGAGGTATTTCTGCCATACAACGAAGAACATGCTGCTGGTTAAAATTCAGCCCCTTCCAAATAGGACGAAGCATAGACTTTGCACGATTGTCAGCTTTGCCATTTCGCAATTCATCTAAAATAGTCTTACTACTTTTTTCATCTCGTGAAATCTGGATAGCCAACAAATTTAGCCATAGTGGATGACCCTCTGTTAATATATAAACTTCCTGTAAGGTATTGAGCATGCCCGTTTTATTTGTGTCGACACCACGCTTTTCGAACAGGCTAATGGTAGATTCAAATAATAGTCCATCTAGATAAACCTCTGAAAATCGTATGTTAGGGTAAGTAATTCGCGGCCTACATGTGATTATTATGAGGCAATTATTCCGACCCACTAGGGCCTCATTCACAAACGTAGAAACACCTGAAATAAACGAATTTTCATTTACATTTACGTATTGATCGACATTATCAAAAACAAATAAACATTTTCGCTCGCCTATTTGTTTAAATAAATATTTCACTAAATCATGTGTAGATGCACCAGATAGTTCTGCCCCCCCCACTGTTCCATCAGTAATTCTTTCAATTTGCCCTACCAATTGTGTGTGAAACCTATCTCCTTCTTCTCGACAGTCACGCCAATCCCAAAATGCTTCTGGGTGTTTCAATTTCCATTGTTCAAGGCATTTTGCTGCCAGAGCTGATTTCCCTTGGCCACCTATACCTGTAATTGCAATCACACCATTTTCTGTTGATAATATTGATGCTAATTGTTTGTCTCTACCAACCCAAACATCTACAACAGGAGGCAAATCGCAATAGTGAGTGAATGGTAATTTTGAAGGGAGGGTACAAGTGATAGGTATTTGATCGCAGTTATCAATTGAGTCGATTGAAACGATGTCTATAGTTTTTGCATGCTGTTGATTTATGCTGTCTGGGAAGGCGGTTTGAACCTTCCTGAAATTGACCTTTTGTTCCTCTGAGCCATTATCTCCGACCCGTGTATCTGCTATCCACCTGGCTTCGTCTGGGGCAAAAGCACGACAATATCTAGTAAGGCCTTGACCCGTTATTTTTAATATTTGGTATTGATTGGGTACCTCTTCTGGTCTTGCCTTTTGATTCACAGCTGCACTGCCTGTACCTATTACCGGCAACTGGGGTGACCACCAATTAATTCTCCCACGGTGGGTATGTCCATGCAATAAGATGTCAATATGTTCACCAAGGACTCTTTTCAACATTTCGGCATCTTTCAGGTTATCATTGTCCTCTATTTCCCCTCGGACAACGTTATGGTGAACAGCTGCAATATTAAACCAACCTTCTTCTTTCCGGGCCGCTAATTTGTTAGCTATTTCCTGGGCTTGTTCCTCTCCTACCCAACCATAATGATCATCTTCTTGGTGGCTTTCTCTCATTGTAGAGTTAAGATTTGCCACTGCAACCTTCAGGGTAGGGTATTCCAGACACTTAAAGGGGGTTTCTGGGTCGAATTCATCTGGGATGTCTGAATAAAATTGGTTATAAAAATTTTGGAAATGCCGCCATTTTGGTTTAAATGGCGGTATAGCTTTATTTTCATCAGCTTCACATTCAGCGAAATATGCTTCACATGCCTTTCTGTTAATATCGTGATTCCCTGGGACAATAACAAAATTAGATTTTTCGATGTTCAAGAAGGTAGCTAAATTGTTAAAAAAAGATTGTGCTCGGTCAAATTCAGATTTTTGCCCGAACTCAACTATATCACCAGTAATAACAACAAGGTCTGGTTCCAAAGAATGCTTGGTTTTTAATTTTTTCAAATCATCCTGCAAACGGGCTTGAAGAGTATCAAAATTGAAATTACCTTCCGAAATAGACGACTGAAAGAATCTATGGTTTTTCCCAAATTGCAAGTCAGACAGATGAAGGATTGTTAAACTATTTTGTTTTTGCATATGTATTCCTTTTCATAAAGTAAAAACATACATGACCTGCCAAATAAAAGAATATCGTATGTGAGGCACACAACGTTAAAGCTCAGCCGCGCCGCTTTTTGGCGTCGGCTGGAGTGCCTTGTTAGAGGGTTTGTCTCTGGGCTTAACGACCTTTACTTCTTCTTCCTTTGTTGTGAATGGCGAATATGTCACATTGGTGATACTGCCAATAGGGATAGCTACCGTTGAAATCTCGTCAGAGGAATTATGCTGATAGAAAAACATAAACTTTTCTGTTGCGGTGATAAACACCAGGGGCTTTTCACTAGTTTTTGGCAGAGTATCACGTGTTCTTAGCTGAATTGTAGCTTTCATTTCTGGATTCGTAATTGTCCTCTCTAAATTCTTATTTAATTCCATTTGCAGAAGAATAAAAATAAATACTATACCTCCCAGAATGAGCGGCACAGTCAACAAGCTTACTTTTCGTCTTTCATGAGAAAGTTTCATCTTGAAATGATTTCTCATATCTTTTTGTTTTGCTTCTAGGTTGGTAGCCCTTTCCCTTTCTCTCCCAATTTTGGCCATTTCTATTTCACGACTGATCTCCAGTTCTTCTCGTGAAATATATTGCTGTTCCCGGGCAAGCCGATTCACTCTGAAAGATATGTATGCTATTCCCACAGCAAACAATGGAAAAGATAATATAAATATTTTTGGGCTCTTAAGGCCAGCTAGAAAGAAGTCATCTGCCTCGGCGAAAACAACAATATTTAAACCAAACTCTTTCAACAGTGAATATTCACTCCAATAGCCGACAGCAGAGCACAACAACGCTGAAAATGTCAGAATCAATATCGGGTGTTCTCGAAAAAAAGAAAGAGCGGTTTGGTCATCAACTAATTCAGTTGCCATATTTTATTTCTTCCCTCTATCCATTGATTATCAAGGCAATTTGCCTTGATAACTTGATATTTAAGAGGTAATCAGGCAAAATGACCCTTATAAATTGCCAGGCCTATAATTGATCTGGGTTCGGACCACGTTAACTAGCTGAAATCAAAGAAAGACCAACCCAAAAGTAGGCGCCTAAAGGCCCCACATCTTCTTTTTTGACTTCAAAAACAGCATTATAGGACCCTGCCTCTTCTCAGAAAAAAACTTGGGATCTGGTCATGCAATGCCGCCTTTGTTAGGAAACCTAGCAACACTCCCCGCATTACTCTATAAATCAATCTGTGCAATTTCGGGCCACCAGCCTTAATTACATCCCTCCCCCTATCTTGCGAATTAAACCAATCTAACCGACAAATACTTTTCGGGAAACATTTTGTCAGGAAAAAGAAAAAAAGAAAGGGGAAATCCTGCCGAATACTGCTGGCGAATTTCCCCTTCCATTCCTCTGCGTACAATCCCTGAGGACGTTATACTTGAGTGCTTTAATTTATCGATCTAAGTCGATAGTAGACCTACTCCCATTCAATGGTCCCGGGCGGTTTGCCGGTAATATCGTAGACCACCCGCGACACTCCGCGCACTTCATTGCAGATCCGTCGGGTTACATGATCGAGAAAATCATAGGGCAGATGGGCCCAGCGGGCCGTCATGAAATCAACCGTTTCCACGGCCCGTAAGGCCACGACATGGTTATACTGGCGGTTATCACCGACAACCCCGACCGCCTTGACCGGCAGAAAGACCGTAAAGGCCTGGGAGGTCTTGTGGTATAGATCCTGTTTGAAGAGTTCCTCGATGAAGATGTGGTCCGCCTGGCGCAGGGTATCGGCAAAATCCTTGCGGACCTCGCCGAGAATCCGCACCCCGAGACCGGGGCCGGGAAAGGGATGGCGCTGGACCATCTCGGCCGGTAGTCCCAGCTCCAGACCGATGGTCCGCACCTCGTCCTTAAACAGTTCCCGGAGCGGTTCGACCAGACCAAGTTTCATATAATCTGGCAGACCGCCGACGTTATGGTGGGACTTGATGACCTTGGCTTTACCGGTCTTGGCACCGGCCGATTCGATCACGTCGGGATAGATGGTGCCCTGGGCCAACCACTGGACGTTGGTGAGCTTCTCTGATTCCTCCTCAAAGACATCGATAAAGGTATTGCCGATGACCTTCCGCTTCTGCTCGGGATCGCTGACGCCCACCAGTTTATCCAGAAAACGCTTCTCGGCATCAACCCGGATAACCTTAACGCCCATATGCCTGGCAAAGGTGGTCATCACCTGATCGCCCTCATTGAGGCGCAGGAGGCCGTTGTCGACAAAGACACAGGTGAGTTTGGCGCCGATGGCCCGGTGCAGCAGAGCGGCCACCACCGACGAATCTACCCCGCCGGAGAGGCCAAGCAAAACTTCATCGTCACCGACTTGGGCCTTGATCTGGCTGATGGCGTTTTCAATAATATTTTCCGAGGTCCACAACCGGCCGCAGCCACAGATCTGGTGGACGAAACGTTCGATAATCCGTTGGCCCTGATGGGTGTGGGTCACCTCAGGGTGAAACTGGAGGCCGTAAAAATTGCGGCTCTCGTCAGCCATGCCGGCCAGGGGCGCATTGTCGGTTTCACAGATGGCCGTAAAACCGGCCGGCAACTTATTGACCCGATCGCCATGGCTCATCCAGACATCCAGCAGGCCGTAACCCTCCGGGCTGGTATGGTCCTCGATATCCTTGAGCAGCTTGGAGTGATTCCGGGCCCGAATCTGGGCGTAGCCATATTCCCGATGGCCAGCGGATTCGACCTCGCCACCCAGCTGGGCGGCCATGGTCTGCATCCCGTAACAGATGCCCAGGACCGGCACCCCGAGTTTAAAGACGATCTCGGCGGCCCGGGGTGTTTCCTCCTCATGGACCGATTGCGGCCCGCCGGACAGGATGATGCCGGTGGGGGCAAAATCGCGGATATTTTCCGGCTCCAGGTCCCAGGGGAACAGCTCGCAGTAGACACCGGCCTCACGGACCCGGCGGGCAATCAGCTGGGTATATTGGGAGCCAAAATCCAAGATCAGTATTTTTTCGCTATGGATATCCATTACATTTTCCTTAAAAAAAATCTTCAGGTCATAAATTGCACAGTATCAGAACTGGATTGAGTCACAGGCAAAGCAGGCTGTAGTCACCCAACCCAGCGAAATCAGCGCAACTGGCCCGTTAACAAGAACCAAGTAATGGCTAAGCAGTAATTTCGAGATTCAAGGAGGTCGGAATTACTGCGACGCCATTCAGCCGAGCCGGTAATTCGGGGCTTCCTTGGTAATAATAACGTCGTGAACGTGACTCTCTTTGAGACCGGCCGGTGTTATTTTAACAAAGCGGGCTTTCTGGCGGAGCTCATCGATGTTGGCCGCCCCCACATAGCCCATCCCGGAGCGCAGACCGCCGATCAGCTGATAGAGCATGTCCGACAAGGGTCCGCAGGAGGGGACCTTGCCTTCGATCCCTTCCGGGACAAATTTTGAAGAGCTGTCGATGTTGTCCTGGAAGTACCGGTCACTGCTGCCTTTTTTCATGGCCCCAAGGGAGCCCATACCACGGTAGCCTTTATAGCTCCGGCCCTGATAGAGGAAGGTCTCGCCGGGAGTTTCATCGGTGCCGGCAAACAGGCTGCCGATCATAACCACGTTGGCGCCGATGCCGATGGCCTTGGTCAGATCGCCGGAAAACTTGATGCCGCCATCGGCGATGACGGGAATTCCATGCTTTTCGGCAACCTGGGCGCAATCATGAACTGCGGTCATCTGCGGAACCCCCACTCCGGCAACAATTCTGGTGGTGCAGATTGAGCCGGGACCAACGCCGACTTTAATACAGTCAGCCCCGGCCTTGATCAGATCTTCAGCCGCTTCGGAAGTGGCAATATTGCCGGCGATAACCGGCAGGTTCGGGAAGGCGGCTTTGATCTCCTCCAGAGTGTTCATGACGTTACGGGAGTGCCCGTGAGCGGAATCAAGACCGACTATATCAACTCCGGCTTTGATCAAAAGCTCTACCTGTTCCAGATAATTGCCACCGATGCCGATGGCCGCGCCGACCAGCAGCCGGCCCCGATCATCTTTAGCCGCATTGGGGTATTTTTTGATCTTCTCCAGATCCTTAATGGTGATCAGACCTTTGAGATTGCCGCTATCATCAACGACCAGCAGCTTTTCGATCCGGTGTTCATGGAGCAGAGCCTTGGACTGCTCCATGGTGATGCCGGGTTTGGCGGTGACCAGGTTTTTGCTGGTCATGGCTTCGTCGACCTTAAGATCGAGATCGGAGACAAAACGCAAATCGCGGTTGGTGATAATCCCGGCCAGTTTGCCGTTCCGGAGGACCGGTACTCCGGAGATCCGGTAGGTCTTCATGATGGCCTTCACCTCGCCGACGGTCTGGCCGGTTTCGACGGTAATCGGATCGATAATCAGGCCCGATTCAGACTTCTTGACCTTCTCAACCTCCATAGCCTGTTCTTCGATGGTCATGTTCTTGTGGATTATGCCGATGCCACCTTCCCGGGCCATGGTAATGGCGGTGCGATGGCCGGTTACCGTGTCCATTGCCGCGCTTACCAGCGGAATGTTAAGGGTGATCTCTTTGGTCAGCCGGGTCTTCAGATCAACGCTGTAAGGCAGGACTTCCGACTTGGCCGGGGCCAACAGAACATCATCAAAGGTATAGGCTGGCCGTATCTTATCTGGGTTCATTAACTTTTTCTCCAATATCATATTACGGGTCCGGCGCTGCACCACGGATCCGTTAAAAATTGCCTTGGGGTTGCTCAATTACTTCGAGGATCCCGAGGTCTGCTCCAGGCAGCTCAGCATTATTCCTTCCAATAATCCAGCGTCGCTGATTATCATACCGCCAACGCCAATTGTTGCAAGAATCTCTTGATATATTTCAAGCCCTGCCAAGAGAATAGCCCCTCTGCCCTTTTCAAGTCCAGGCAGAAAATCCCTTTTTGAAGTCGGCATGGTCGTCAAATCGGCCGAAATTTTCATGATCCCCCCAGCCGTAAGCTTATGGCCATGCACCCTTTGCCCATCATACTGGTCAAGGGCCAGATCAAGAACCGCCAGGGCCGTCGCCGTGCCGCCAACCCCGATAACAGATAATTCCATCGGTACTAACAAGCATTTATCTATAAATCCCCGGAGCCTGGCGTTAAAAACATCAACCGCCGTTTGCAGACCACCCGTAGCAGCCAGTTCGGTAAAAAGAACCGCGCCGGCCGGCAGACTTATGGCCAGCGGCGCGGCAGAAGGCTCATCAAGATAAATCAGCTCCGTACTGCCGCCGCCGACATCGATAATCAACAATGGAAATGAGATAGCGGTCTCAGCCATAGCGGCAAGCGCGCCCCGGCAACTCAACAGGGCTTCTTCGCGGCCACTGATAACTTCGATCTCCGTGCCGAGGACTGCCGCGGCTGAATCAAGGAACGGGTTGGCGTTGACCGCCTTGCGCAAGGCTTCGGTCCCGCAGCACCGGCAGCGATCAACCTTATATCGATCCAGATCATCTTTAAATCCGGCGAGAGCGGCAAGGGCGGCAGTCATGGTGTCCGCGCCCAAGCCACTGGCAGCGGACAAGCCCCGGCCCAGTTTTACGGTGACATTTCTTTTGAGCAGAACGGCGGGAACATTGCCTTGAATTCTGGCAATAAGCAGCCGAAAGGTGTTGCTGCCCAAATCAATTGCGGCAACTGTCATGTTGTTATTTGCCGTTGCTTCTTCCATAGTGCAAATGTATATTTACGCAAATATTTCAATCGGTTATAATTTCCATCACCAGCACAGGCAGTAATGCTGAAAACAGGATAAAATCTTCTTATTTTTGATGAGTTAACTAAATTGAGTGGCATGCCAATTATTACGATACATCAAGATAATCCCCAACCAAGACTGATAAGCCAGGCTGTCAAATATCTGCGTCAGGGAGGCGTAATCTGCTACCCTACCGATACAGTTTACGGTATTGGTTGCGATATTTTTAATCAAAAAGCGGTTAAGAGAATCTATCGGATCAAAAAAAGGGCGGAAGATAAGCCGTTCAGCTTCATGTGTGCCGACCTTAAAGATCTCAGCAAATACTGTTTGGTTTCCAATACAGCCTACCGGCTGATGAAAAAGAACTTGCCCGGCCCTTACACCTTCATTCTCCCAACTTTGAAAATTGTCCCCAAAATTATGACTTCCAAACAGAAAACAGTTGGCATCAGGGTGCCGGACAATGCCATCAGCAGAGCCCTAATCGAAGAACTGGGCAATCCAATTTTGACTACCAGTGCGGTGGTGGGAGACAATGAAGAACCAATGACTGAGGCCTTCGAAATAGAAGACCGACTCGGTAACCAGGTGGATGCAATTATTGATGGAGGCCAGGTTTTCGCGGCTCCTTCAACCATCGTCTCCCTGCTGAAAGACGATATCGAGATATTAAGATACGGTAAAGGTGATACCAGCCAGTTCGAATAAGCCTCGCGAGCCTGACCACGAACCGGAGAAAACCTGACCCAAATTTTTTATTTCTTGCCCGCCAACGGCTCCTTCAATGATTTGCTCATAGTGAAGTGTAAGGTCTTACGTTCGGGGATATTCATGACCTCACCGGTCTTGGGGTTCTTGGTATTTCTGGCCTTGCGCTTGCGTACACTAAAACTGCCGAACCCTCTGATCTCGACGCGACGCTCTTCAATCAAAGCTTCCACAATTGACTCAAGTAAAATATCTACGGCTTGGCCTATATCTTTCTTGAGATAACCATCCATCCTGGCTGTTACCTCATCAATCAGTTCTTTTTTAAGCATATATCATGTTCCCCTTTTATGTGTGCTCGTCCCATCCCGTCCTGATCACTCAGGTCAATGAGCGACACTCCACTCATAAGACAATATCGGCTGGGAAAAAGCAGCACCCTCAAATATTGCGTTGCCGCCCTCGCCTACCAAAAGTCTGAGTAACGAAAAATTCTTCTCGGCAGGATAAACCAGGTCAGGCAATGTCTCTTTTAGGCCGCCAAGTTGTGCGGCTAACATTACAGCATCATTGAAATTACCGAATTGGTCGATAAGACCAGCCGTCAAAGCCTGTTCTCCGGAGTAAATCCGACCGTCAGCCAGTTTTCGAACTTTTGCTACAGGCAGATTGCGATTTTCGCTTACAACCTGGATAAACTGCTCGTGGACATTATCAATGATCCCCTGGATCAATTGCCGTTCTTCCTCTGTCATCGTCCGGTTGGTAGCGCCAATGTCTTTCATCGCGCCACTTTTAACAACTTCCGATTTGTAACCGATTTTATTAAATATCTCGGAGAGATTGGCAAACTTTATAATCACCCCGATACTGCCGGTCAAGGTACCACGACTGGCCATGATCTTATCGGCGCCAAGGGCCGCATAATAACCGCCGGAGGCGGCAATAGACCCCATTGAAGCAACAACCGGTTTCGTCCGCCTGGTTCGCTTGACTTCCTCGAATATTTCCTGGGAAGCGCCAACGGCGCCCCCAGGACTATCTATTCGTAGAACTATCGCTGCAATCCGGCGATTTCTCCGGAAAGAGGTAAGTTCTTTAAGCGCCTTTTCAGGAGAGGTTATAAGCCCCTTGAGTTCAACAACCCCGATCTTTCCGGAACCGCCGCTAAAAATGCCCGGTTCCGGAACATCGGAGATCTTGGCAAAGATAAAGGTCATGCCCAGCCATGATAAAACGAACACTCCCGCCAAAACGGCAATTCCCACCATGACGGGGTGTTCAAACCGGAGCCAGCTTTTTTTCTTTGCCGAGGTCAAATTCAAAGCAGTTTATTCCTGCTCACCTTCGGGTGCTTTATCTGCAGCCTTGGTCTCCATTTGCCCTTTCAGCAGATCGCCGATGGTTGACGGAGCTTTGCTGGCTTCCTTGGCCTGATACTCGTTGTAACTACCTTCACCCGGGCCATCGGTAAGGGCCTTAACAGAAAGCCCTATCTTCCGATCCTTGGCAGAAACGTTGATTATCTTGACCTCAAGGGTATCGCCGACATTATAGATCCCGACCGGAGTGGGGACCTTCTCTTTGCTGATCTCTGAAACATGAACCAGACCCTCAATACCTTCTTCCAGCTCAACAAAAACGCCAAAGTCGGTAACGTTAGTGATCTTGCCCGTAACCGAACTGCCAAAAGGATACCTCTCAACAGCGGCCAGCCATGGATCCGGCTCTAATTGTTTAATGCCGAGCGAGAACCTTTCATTCTCACGGTCAATCTTCAGAACCACTGCCTGAATGGTCTCACCCTTGGTGTACCTTTCGGAAGGATGCTTGATCCTATCCGTCCAGGAGAGATCGGAGACATGAATAAGGCCATCGATACCTTCCTCGATGCCAATAAATACACCGAAATCGGTTATGTTTTTGATCTTGCCTTCAATGATTGAGCCAACCGGATAATTTTCGGAAACAAGATCCCAGGGGTTGGCTTGTAATTGCTTCATCCCCAGAGAGATCCGCTTGGCATCCGCATCAATATTGAGGACTTGAATCTCAACTTCGTCACCAATCTCGAAAATTTTAGAAGGATGCTTGGTCTTTTTGGACCAGGACATCTCAGAGATATGGATTAGACCCTCAACCCCTTTCTCCAATTCAGCAAACACCCCGTAGTCGGTGGTGCTAACCACGCTACCGGTGGTCTTGGATCCGATCGGATATCTTTCCTGGACAGTTGCCCAAGGATCTTCTTTGAGCTGTTTAACGCCCAGGGACACCTTGTCTGTTTCCCTGTCATACTTGAGGACTTTAACTTCCAGCTCCTCATTAACTTTAAAGAGCTTGGAGGGATGAGAAACACGCCCCCAAGACAGGTCGGTAATATGACAAAGTCCGTCCATGCCACCCAGATCGATGAAAATACCATAGTCGGTAATATTGGTAATTGATCCTTTGACAATAGCGCCCTCTTCCAAGGTGCTGCGCATATTCTCGCGCAATTTACTGCGTTCTTCTTCGAGAATTACCCGACGGGAAATTACGACGTTATTTCTCTTGCGATTATATTTAAGTACCTTGAAATCGAAAGACTGACCGATCAGACTGTCAAGATCCTTGACAGGGCGAAGATCGATCTGAGAGTATGGCAAAAAGGCAGGGACGCCGATATCTACAGATAGACCTCCCTTAACCCGGTTGTCGATCCGGCCCTGAATGACACCATCTGCTTCCTGAATCTTGGCAATATCTTCCCAGACTTTAATTCCGATGGCCTTTTCACGGGAAAGTTTGATCCCGCCTTCCGCCTCTCGTTTTTCAACGAAAACATCAAAGGTATCACCGGCTGCTACTTCAACTTCTTCTCCATCCACTTTGAACTCATACAGCTGGATAGAACTTTCTGATTTGTCGCCAATATCGATAATTGCATGGTCTTTGGTTACACCAATGACGGTACCGACTACGACTTCGCCAACAGCTGCCACCTTTACATTGCTGTCTTCAAACATCTGCGCAAAGGATCCTGCAGGGGGTGCTTCTGTTGGGGTTGTGGGTTGTGTTTTGTTGTTTACCATTAAATTAGCTCCTCGTTCCGGTTTATAGAAAGCGGTTATATACCAGAGACCACGACCAAAAACAATAATTTCTTGATAAAAAA
Source organism: Pseudomonadota bacterium (assembly GCA_030673265.1). Taxonomy (GTDB): domain Bacteria; phylum Desulfobacterota; class Desulfobulbia; order Desulfobulbales; family JAGXFP01; genus JAGXFP01. The sequence goes on from DAOVJK010000015.1 coordinate 13,017, forward strand.
CAACCCGCACACAAAAAACTTTCTTTGCGGGGCCAAGTCATTATAAAAAGGTTGCTTTAGCAGGTTACGAACTGAAGGGGAAGGAGAGTTGCTTAAGACGAATGAGAAACATTGAAGACCAGCTGATTTCGGCCTTGATCTTTGGCCTGGTAGAGGGCTTGATCGGCCCGGCGAATCAAAGAAGCAACACCTCCGTTCAAATCACCGTCACCGCGGACAAACTCAGCAACGCCGAGACTGAGGCCGGTGTCGCCCAGGGACTGTTCTTTGAAAAGGGCTATTATCCTTTTCCCGACCTGCGCAACCTGTTCGGGGCTGATGAGGGGGGTGGTAATGGCAAATTCGTCACCACCGTGCCTGAAGATCAGATCAACATCGGCCCTGGTGCAGTTTTTAAGAATATTAGCGACCGTGATCAGCAATTGATCGCCTTCAGGATGACCATATTCATCGTTGTATGACTTGAAATTGTCAACATCGACTATAATCAGGAAAATCGAGTAGCCCTGCCGATCAGCCCGATGAACTTCTTCCTTAATTTTTTCGTCCATATAGCGGCGATTGAAAAGTCCGGTCAGGGGGTCGCAATTGGAGAGAAATTCCAAGGCGCGAACCAGCTCTCGTTCCCGCAAAATGCGATTTAACTTTGCTTCCAATTCATCAAAATTAAACGGCTTGACAATAAAATCGCTGGCACCGGCCTTAATTACATCCACATAACTGAAGGTGCCGGTATAACCGGTAACAACGACCACACTGGTGCGGGGATAGTGGCCCTTAATATGCTTCAGAAGATCCAGCCCCCCGACTCCCGGCATCATCATGTCAGTGATAACAATTGAAAATGACTGCTTCTCCATAATCCCCATAGCCTCAAGGCCGTCATTAGCCTTGACGCAATCGAAGCCAAAGGATTTTACGCAGATCGCCAGAAGTTCCAGGGTATCATGATCGTCGTCTACAACTAATAACCAACCTTTGCCAGGCGGATCATTTTGATTTGTAATAGTCATTTAATATGTCCCTGTGGTCAAAAACCAAAGTAGGTAAATCCTTCGGGTCAAAAACAGCTGCCTGTAACGCATCATCTCCGCCGGTCGGGCAACCCTCAGCAGTAGCAAGAAAAACTGTGGTGATCGTATGCAACCGGGGATCACGTTCCGGCTTGGAATAGGTATGAAACTGCCCCTTAAGGGTTATCTGCAAGCCGGTTTCCTCAAAGGCCTCCCGCTGGACGGCATCCTCAAGAGTTTCCCCATAATCAACAAACCCTCCCGGTAAGGCCCAGCCATGGGGCGGATTACGCCTTTCCACCAGAACGATCTTCCCACCTATCTCGATTATAGCATCAACGGTCGGAACAGGGTTACGAAATTTTTCCAAATCACCACCACAGTTGGGGCATTGCATACCAACACCTTTTTGTCCAATATTTCAATCTATTACGACCGCACACATCTTTTTTATAGTCTGCCAGTTATCGACAGAGTCCAGGCTATGTTGACCAAGATTCCACGGCTGATCATAAATAATCGGGGTAATGCCTTCTTCTCTAGCCAGCAAATTGCCGGTAACCGCCCGATCATCAACAAAATGGGTCAAGCCCATTTCCCTGATATGATCACCCTTGCCGTCATGATCTCCAGTGGCTATCAGTCGAATCCCGGCAAAGGTTTTGCTGGTCAGATAGCAATCCAGCCATTCAGCAACCGGTTTCACATCAGGCCGAGCAGTGATAAAGGTCAGTGGAGCCTCTCCAGCCAATTCTTCAAGCACTGCTATCGCACCGGACATAGGTTTTAGCCCCACCCCCAAAGGATCTCTAACAAGTCGGCTAAAGATCTCGTCAACAATCTCCTGATCAATATCGAGGCATTCCTCAACCATAAAGTCGGTTATCTCCAACGGAGATACTTTAATCAAGTAATCTTCATCAGCAAGCCGGATAAAGGCCTCCATGGTGTCAGCCACCACGCCGTCAAAATCAAAACCGATTTTCCCTGGATCTATCATAATCTATATTTAATACCTATATGCGTTCTGGATTTTTGCTCTATTCACACCACTGCTGTATATTTTGCCTGAAACAGGTGAAACCGTCAACATTAAGTCGGATCTTAAGGGGTGGGAACAGGTTTTAGCCTTACAGGGAGACGCTTGACAAATCCCCGGAAAGAAGTCATATTAATGTTCGCTCTAAAGATTGTGGCGGGGTAATCAAGCGTTGGAAATCAGCTTACTAACCCCCTCCCTTCTAAATCATCTCTACTTCTATCTATTCAATATTCGGAGTTTTTTATACAATGAAGCTTCCTCCTTTAAAGATCGGGTCATTTGTGGCTCCCGTTCCTCTGGTTCAGGGTGGCATGTCTATTGAAGTATCCACCTCCGCTTTAGCTATTCCTGTCGCCGATTGCGGCGGCATCGGCACCATTGGCGGTTCACCCGTTCCCATGGAAGAATAAAGAGCAGATATCCGCAAGGCCAAAGAGGCCACCAAGGGTATTATCGCGGTCAATATCATGTTCGCCATGAAGGATTTTTACGAGTCAGTGCTGGCTTCCATTGATGCCGGGGTTGACATGATCGTCACCGGCGCCGGATTTTCCCGAGATATTTTCAAGATCGGCAAAGAAACCAACACCCCGATTGTCTCCATCGTTTCTTCACCGGCCTTTGCCAGACTTGCCGAGAAACTTGGCGCTGCCGCTATAATCGTTGAAGCTAAAGAGGCTGGCGGTCATCTCGGCACAGACCGTTCCTTGCGTGACCTTTTTCCCGAAATCAGAAAGGTTGTCACAAAAGTTCCCCTTATCGCTGCCGGTGGCATAACTGACGGCTACGAGATGGGTGAAATGATGGACAAATACGGTGCTGACGCGGTGCAAATCGCAACCAGGTTTGTCCTAACCAAAGAATGTTCCGTTGATGACAATTTCAAGAAAGTTCTGCTGAATGCCACCAAAGATGACATCACCTTGATGCGCTCTCCGGTCGGTCTGCCCGGCCGAGCCGTAAAAACCCCTTTTGTCAAACAGTTACTCGAAGATGAGAGCAAATTAAAGTGTAAGAAATGCCCTTATAAATGCCTCAAAAAATGTGACCATGTCTATTGTATTTCCGAACGTCTCAGAGCGGCGCGTGACGGAAACATTGAAGAGGGCCTGTTCTTTTCCGGAGAAAATGTCTTCAAGATCAATGACATCCTTTCGGTAAAGGAAGTTTTCGACCAGTTCGTCTCCCAGGCCGAATCAGTTTATAAGGAAGGGTCTTAACAAAAACTCTTACAGAACAATATCCAGGCCACTGCCGTTCTGCGCATCTGCCGGTGAGACTTATAAACTTATTGACTGTCGCTAAAACACTTCCGGCATTTTCTCCGTTAACCTCTTGGCTACTGTTGACCAAAATATGACTGTCGACTTGCCCCCAGCGAAAATCATCCCCCGAGATCAGCATCCAATCTCCAGGAAAGACATCGATCGTGAGGCCTTAAAGGTCTTGCATCGTCTCCGTGATGCCGGCTACTCCGCCTACCTGGTGGGGGGCGGCGTCAGGGATATTTATCTTGGTAAAACCCCGAAAGATTTCGATATAAGCACGAATGCTCGCCCCGGCCAGCTTCGTAAACTGTTCAGAAACAGCCGGGTGATCGGCAAACGTTTCCGACTGGTCCAGGTCTTTTTCCATGGCGACAAGATCATCGAGGTTTCGACCCTTCGTTGCCGCAGTGAATTTGATATCGACGGGGCGGATAAGGTGCTGGCCTCTAACAACACATACGGAACCGTAGCAGAAGATGCCCTGCGCCGGGATTTGACGATCAATGCGCTATTTTATGAAATTGAAAATTTTACGATTATTGATCACGTTAACGGTGTTCAGGATCTGAAGGATAAAATAGTCCGGATTGTTGGCGACCCGGCCCGCCGCATCAAGCGCGACCCGGTCCGGATGATGCGGGCAATCAGGCATGCTGCCCGCAGTGGTTTTAAAGTTGAAGAAAAAACCTGGGCTGCCATTAAGGAAAATCCCGGTTACCTGAAGATGTGCCCCGATTCTAGGATCCGCGATGAATTATTAAAGGACCTCACCGGGGGGGCCAGTGCCAAATGGGCCGCTCTCGCCTTGGATTGTGGCGTTTTCCAGACCTTGCTGCCCTTTTACAAAAAAGAGCTCACTCCGGCCACTAGAGACTTGCTGCTCGCCAGCCTCGCCGTTTCCGACCGCCTCCAGGCAAGCGGGGCGCAATTAGCCGAACCGTTTCTGTTTGCCCTGCTGATGTTACCATGGGCCCGGGAAGAACTGGCGTTGCTGGATGATTCCTTGGATGATGGCAGAAAAGCCAATTTCGCCAAAGCAACCCGGACCAAGATCGACCATAATCTCCAGCACCTCAATGTCAAAAAGGCCCAAAAAGAAGCACTGACCAGACTGTTGCTCAATGTCCCGGTTTTCATTAGATACGCCGAAAAAGAAAAGTGGCCAGCCTGGCTGGCCCGGAAAAGTTATTTTGCCGACAGCTTGCTATTCTTCCGAGTCTATCAGGAGGCAACCGGTGGCCCTGTTGTCCCAGGAGAAACCGTGCCCCAGCCCAAACCAGTACCCGCCAGAAAGAAACCCGCACCACGCAAAAGAAGCTCTGGAAAACGTGGGCGCAATCCCGCCTTTACCAGCAACAGGGGCGGAGTTTTCGGGTTGAAAAAGAGATGATATCCACGGCTGAAATCAAGAAGCTCCAAAAATTATCACTGCAAGAGCTTTCGGCGCTGGCCCTGGAGCAAAAACTGGCCAACCGCGGCCAGCAGGTATCCCTTTGCAGTATTATCAATGCCAAGTCCGGGAAATGTAGTGAAGATTGCCGATTCTGCACCCAATCAGCCCATTACAACACCGATTCACCGATCTACCCCCTCAAGAGCCGCCAGGAAGTGCTGGCTGCGGCGAGCGAGGCCAAGCAGATCGGCGCCACTCGTTTCTCCCTGGTAACCAGTGGCCGGGGCATGAACCGCGAACAGGTTGAGCCAATTGCGGAACTTGTTGCCGCAATCAGAGAGCAGGTCGGCATTAAGGTCTGTGCCTCACTCGGCATTTTAGGGCTCAATGAGCTGACTATCCTCAAAAATGCGGGGGTAAGCCGTTATCATCACAATCTGGAAACCTCCAAAGAGTTCTTTCCCAAAGTAGTTTCCAGCCACACTTTTGAGGACCGCGTCGATACAATCAAGGCCTGTCAGGAAGCAGATCTCGAAGTCTGTGCCGGCGGCATATTCGGGCTTGGCGAAAGCGAGGCTGATCGAATATCGATGGCCCTTTCCCTGCGGGAATTAAAGGTCGATTCCGTGCCCATAAATATTCTGATTCCGCTGCCGGGAACTCCCTTTGCAGATCTACCCGCCATTCCGGTGGCTGATGTTCTCCGATCCATCGCCCTATACCGATTAATCCACCCGAAGGTGCCTCTAAGGTTGGCCGGTGGTCGCGAATCAATACTCAACGATCTCCTGGGCACGGCCTTTATGTCTGGTATTGATGGGATGATGATCGGCGGTTATCTTACCCAACGGGGGCGTTCACCGGAAGAAGACTCCCGCTTTGTCGCAGAAATACAACAGATATGGACTTCCTAGAACGCTGGTTACAAAGGCGACGCGACACTGGCAATTACCGCCGATTGTTCCCCCTGGAACGCTTTGCCAACGGTCAAATAAGAAAAGCTGACGCCGCCGGCGATTCTGCCATTCTTGATTTTTCCTCCAACGATTACCTGGCCCTCTCCATTCATCCCGACCTGATCGGTGCTGCCCGCAACGCCCTTAACCTGTACGGAACCGGCGCTGGCGCGGCCCGCTTGATGAGTGGTGACCTGCAGCTCTATCACTCACTGGAAGAAGTAACTGCCAAATTTAAAAATCAGGAAGCGGCCCTGCTCTTCGGCAGCGGCTATATGGCCAATATCGGCGTAATCCCGGCCCTGGTCGGACGAGGTGATATAATATTCTCCGACCGCCTCAACCACGCCAGTATTTACGACGGCTGCCGCCTGTCCGGGGCAAAACTGATTCGCTTCCACCACAATGATCTTGACCACCTCGAAAAGTGTCTGAAAGAGGAGCGCGGCCAGGCCAAGGCCCTGATCATTGTTGAATCTCTGTACAGCATGGATGGCGACCGCTGTCCGCTTGCCGGGATCGCCCAGCTCAAAGACCGTTATGGATGCCTGCTGATGGTTGATGAGGCCCATGCCACCGGAATTTTCGGGAGACACGGAGGGGGCATCATCCAGGAAGATGGCCTCGAAAGCGAGGTGGATGTGACCATGGGTACCTTTGGCAAGGCCTTAGGCAGCTACGGTGCCTATATTGCCGGTTCGAGAACCCTGAAAAAATACCTGATCAATCGGGCTCGGAGTTTTATCTACTCCACCGGCCTGCCGCCATCGGCAGTGGCGGCCTCTCTGGCGGCAATCAATCTGATTAAAAAAGAACCGGAGCTCAGCCAGCAGCTTCTTGAGAACAGTGCCTATTTCAAAAAATGTCTCCAGGAAGCCGGATTGCCGGGTGATCCAGGCCCCTCTCAAATCGTACCGATGATGGTTGGCGACAGCCACCAGGCCGTAAAAATTGCTGAAGAATTCCGCAAAAAAAACATCCTGGTTACTGCCGTGCGCCCGCCCACCGTCCCTGAAGGAACAGCTCGCTTGCGATTCTCGGTAACGCTGCACCAGAGCAGGCAGAATCTGGCAAATGCGGCGGAATTACTGGTGAAAACATCTAAGGATTTGTCCGTGTCGATCTCTTTCTAAGCTGCCTTGCCATCACAAATAAGCTTATCAGACTTGTTTTACTATTGGCTTTTTTACATCAAAAACAAAAAAAGTCATTTGCGGCTTATCAAAAAGTCCTCTCGTAAAATCTTTGCATCTCCGCTCGCGAGGATAAATTTGCATTTTCCCTCTAAAACATCGTGAGCTCCAGATAATTCATAGCTAGCGACATTCTCAGAAGAAACCTTCATCTCCCGGCGGCTGATGAAGAGTTCTTGCTCGCCAGAGACATACAGAGAGATATATGCTTTTTCAATTTCTCCATACCCATCCGGGGCACAAGTTATCATCGTGTTCCCGCCAACCTCAGTCATGGTAGTATGAATTTCGGTACCACTTGCGTTGCCGACCACCCCCAAAATTACAGCAATCAAAAAAATAACAGATTTCATCCCATTTCCCCCTTTCTTACGGATTTCACCCCATCCCCCACCCCTTTAATGAATGATTAAGAAATAACCATTCAGACTTATGTGCACGCACATAATAAGTAGATAGCAATGCGGATTAAATGTCAATGGGGGTTTGGCAGTAACATTGACAGGGTAGAACTTCTACCACCAGAAAGTGTTGCGAAACCGGCAATTACAGCCGACATGGGGTTTGTTGCGGAAAGAACTTCCCCCTTTTTCAGCGATATTAAAAATATATCGTTACAACTTCTGACATTCCTTGCAAATGAATTAACAGATTA